>JANQGS010000072.1 GCA_028277195.1 Candidatus Gastranaerophilales bacterium | reverse complement strand
GGAGGGAGCCCGACTTTAAGAAAACGTCGCTCTCTGCTTACGCATACCGATTTAAGTTAATTAATTTCATTTTAAGATTACTTATTGAAATCGGTATAGAATAATTGAACTGTATTTAATTATTCTACGGATATGGTGTTATTTCAACGAAAATTTTTTATCGTCCGCTTACTCGCCTGCCGCGGTCCTGAGCGCCGTGACGGATGAATTCAATGAATTCTTACCCCAGTTTTGCCTGCCCAGGCCGTAGGTAAAGTCAAACAGGCCCTTGTGGGTAAATATACGGTCTTTATCTACCGCTCTACTGAGGAATAATGCCTCTTGCCCATCTTTAGGAAACAGTCTGTTATCCAGCCTTGGATTGAGGAAAAAGTCAATGATTCTTTTAAAGAAATTCCCCTCTTTGGATTTGAGCGGCCCATTGGTAAATGTTTTCCAGTCAGCCTTCATTGCTCCTAAAAATACGCCATTTTTATACTCCTTACCCCGCACATACTTTTTAAATAACCTGAAAGGCGCTTTAAAAGTGTCTTTTAGCATTGTTATGAAGAAAGCGTTTATATCACCGGCCTTGAGAACGCTCTTGCCTGTTCCCACCTTGCCGCTAACTCCTGCAAGGGTCTGGAGTTGTTTTACGGCGCTTACCGCACCTATTGTACTCAGGATAGCGCCCGGGATAATCTTGCCCACGTCCTTGCCCTGTTTTTCGAGTTCGTCCCATTCTCCGTTTGCGATATTAATTGCCGCTTTTACCCCCACAAAGAGTGTACCGAACAGGGCCGCAAATACCCCACCGCCCGCCAGGAACGCCAATCCAACCGGCGTGAACGCCATTGCCCCTACTAATGCTATCGCAGGCAGCGCAAAAAGCGGGTTTTCAACTATGACCTTATATATATCGGTAAAGAACTGGCCAAAGCCCTTAACCATGTTTTTCCCGAACTCAAGAAACGAAAACCTGCCGTCACTGGTGGGGTCAGCCTTGGTTTTAGTAAAGCTGTCACGGATTTCAGGGGTTTTTACGGGCGAGGTT
Source organism: Candidatus Gastranaerophilales bacterium (assembly GCA_028277195.1). Classification (GTDB taxonomy): domain Bacteria; phylum Cyanobacteriota; class Vampirovibrionia; order Gastranaerophilales; family UBA9971; genus JANQGS01. The sequence goes on along the minus strand of JANQGS010000072.1, from coordinate 6,358 downwards.
ACGGGCCTGTTATTTGTAAAACTCCCGAACACCGGGTAGTGCGGGTTTATGCCATATATATTCTTATTTAGTTCAAGACTGTCCAAAACAACCTTCCCAAAAAATTACTTCCTATATAAATAAACGCAGCAAGGCCGCGAAAAATGCCCCTGAACGCAATAAATGTAAAGAAATATTACAAAAAGGCAATTTTTGTAAAAACAAATTGTTTATATAGTTAAAGAAGGGATAAAGTTCAATATTTTTTATAGGTAAGGAGGGGGAAAAATGAATGCAGGTATCCCAATAACCAGGTATCCAGGAATGCCGTTTACCGGTTCAGGTATTGGTCCTGGTGTTAGTAGTAGTAACCCTTACGAGGAATTAGGACGGTTAGGGATTACTCCTGAGATGGTAGCAGCTGTCCAAAGGGGTTCAACAGAAGAATTTGTAGAACTGTATACACAACAAGCTCAAAATAAAAGGTCGCAAGGCGGGGGAATGTCTGGAGGGTATAGAGAGTATAGGGGATATGGAGGAGCTCACAGAGGGGCTGCGAGTCCGGGCCTCGACAGGCAGACCGGACTTATAATCGACAGATTATTTGATGCTATGGATAGAGTTTTTAAAGATAATGAAACCATCGATTACATGATGGGTGTAGATAATGATGAGTTAATAACAATGCTCGATATTATTAGCCGTAATAGGGCAAATTTTCGTAATAAAACTTTACCGCAATGGTTATATACACTGGATTCAGGTAGAAGGGAGACTTATATCGAAAAGGTTACAGATGCGGTAATAGAGTCACAAGACCCTTATTTAATAGCTGATTCATTACATGCAATTTTTACACAAGTAGCATCATCATGGGATATGGACTCTTATCATATAACAACAGCACAAAGAATACTCGATAGTATGAATGGCGATAACAACTTATTCTTAGATGTTTTCGCTGCATTTAAGGAAAACAAGACACAATATTATGGACATAAAGATTTAGAAGACTGGAGTAAACAAGTTGGATGGTGGTCTAGCAAAAATCATTGGTTTTTTAAAGAATTAAACCTTACAGAGAGGATAAATACTGCTATAGCAAGCTATGAACCGGCAGAGGAAGATAGCAGAGGAGTATCGGAATTAGCAGAATTTGTAGAGGACCTGAATTCCGGGCAAAAAGAAGAACTACTGGAAATATTGAGGGAAGCCCTGGGGAAAAAGGAAAACCCCCCCTGGTAGCTCGACAGAAGAAAAAGATTTAGATACTCCAGCATAATTTTAATTAATTTGAAATCTTCTTAGCCGGAATGCAGCCTTATGAAATCGTCAAAAGGTTTTTGTGAACCGGGATTTTGCGTCATGTTTTTTATTATGCCTGAATTTTTAACGAGCAGGGAATTTCCCCTGTTCTCGGCTAATTGGCCGTTCAGTCGCAGCTCTTTTTCATGCTGCTTGTCGACTATGGTCTTTGTAAACCACGGCACTGCCAGCCCTACCGCTATTAACGCGTAGGCCAGCTCCGCAAATTTAGTCATGTTCTTGGCTTTTATGAGTTTATCGAATGATTTGCCTGTTTTGTACGCGTATGCCTCGATTTCCTTGTATGACTTGACCCTGTTGCTTAGGATATCGGAGAACCTGCCGGGTTTGTCCATGATATCGTCTTTTTCTTTTGTGAATAATGCGGCTATTTTCCCTGCTATGCCCGGGATGAGGAAAATATTTACAAGCGCTGAGCCGTTTCTTATAAACCTCTCCAGTAATTCATTCTCGTCCCTGGCAGCTGATAGTGCCCCCAGGAATGATAAAGGCGCCATATAACCTGCTATCTGGGTGTTATTCGGGAAAATCCCGTCAAACCCGTAGCCTGACGTCCCGTAGCCTGTAAATGCCGGTTGCTTTGTATCAACATTGTTATTTTTCTGCCACTCAGAATACCTGAGTTTGTCCTTTAAGTCAGAATAGCCTATATATCCCTCCATGCCGGTTTCTTCCCGTGTTATAAAGCGGTTGACAAACTGCTGGCCGAATGTCATTGCACCGGCTATAGCCAGCGCCCCAACGGTTTTTACATTGTTTGTGAGCTTAAGTTTGGCGATAGCTTTTTCTGTCAACTCGCTGCTCTCATTGAAAATTTTGCCCGTCATGTCATATATATTGTCCACCAGCTTGTCAACAGAGGTATATACACCGCTTCCCGAGAGCTTAATGTTGTCCCTTACGCCCAGTTGCCTTGCTATAGAGGTTTTTATATCTTCCAGGCCTGATTTTACCTCTTTTTTATTTAGACTATTATCTGAGATTATTCTCTCAAGCTGCCCGGCCTGTTTTTTAAGGCGGTCTTTGCCTGTATCTCCCTCTATCTGGGCCAGGGTTTCCCTTATAAACCCCGGCGTAGCGCCTGTTTTTTTCCAGTTTTCATATAACGCCTCAATGCTTCTGTTGTCTGCCCAGAAAGCTGTTTGAATACCGGGGGGGGCGTTTGTTTTTTCAACCAGTTTTCCTATCCCATAAGCTATAAAGCCCGGCAAAAGATAGTTTATAGCAGTTCCTGCCAGTTCATACCTTGTTGTTTCCCAACCTATAGCGTCATTACGCGTAAAATCCACGTATGCCCTGGGTATACCCATTGTGATAAGGGATAGGGCGGCATACTTATATGCGGGTTTTTCCAGGACTTTTAGCCCCTTTGTAAGGAAGGGGCTATTCCAGAAACTTGTTGTTAGTGTTTGAGGGACATTGGGCATCAGGCGTACCGGCATTTTTTACAGGCCAATAATAAGATAAAACATGTAAAGGTAAAAAATTGCCCTGCAAAATAATTGATGAATTAAGCCTGATAATCATATATAATATATATAGACTAATAATATTTATAAAAGGAAAAAGCATGAGGAAAGAGAATTTTTTTTATTTAAGGGGCTTTACACTGGCAGAAACGCTGGTAACACTGGCTGTTATAGGAGTACTGGCGAGTTTAACCGTACCTGCGCTTTTAAAGAGTTACCAGGATATGGAGACTGTCACCAGGGTTAAAAAAAATTACTCTTTGTTAAACCGGGCATTATTAAGATATGCGGAAGATAATAACTGCATGGGCAATCTCCTCTCCTGCGGGGATTTTGACGGAACTATGGACAAGCCATGGACTGGAATAAAACCTTATTTAAAATTAAATAAAGATTGTGGTTCAGCAGGAGACCAGGGGTGCTTTTCCTCCGTAATTTATAAGAGGCTAAATGGTGATGACCAGGGTTATAAGGATAAATCGAACGGCATAGGGAGGGGGATATTATCTGACGGAAGCAGTATATTAATAAATGGGTTTCCCTCATCGCCAAACTGTTCCAATGATAAAAGCCACAGTGGAACAGGACTGTTAAAAACTACTTGCGGAAGAATAGGAGTTGATATTAACGGGCATAAAGGGCCAAACCAGATAGGCAGGGATTATTTTGACTGGTGGATAACAAAATCAGGAGTTGTTGTGCCTGCCGGGCATCCTGATGATAAAGCGTACGCAACAGTTGATGGAGAACCTAAATGTGACCCGGGAGCAGGGTTCGGTAGCGGAGGTTCAGGTATCGGCTGCACGGCAAAGATATTAATAGACAACGATGTTGATTACTAACCTGCTTTCCCGAGTTTAACAAATCTTCTTGTAATAAATTCCGGCCTTGTTATTGCAGAGCCTATTACAACCGCATAAGCCCCTAAGTCAAAGGCCCTTTTTACATGCTCAGGTGTCCATATCCGTCCTTCCAGTATTACAGGGAGATTAATAGTGTTTATTAACTCTTTTAGCAACTCAAAATCAGGTTCTCCATTGTTTTTATCCAGGGTATAGCCTGTATATCCTGAAAGTGTGGTTGCAATAATATCAGCGCCCATCTCAGAACAGCTTATCCCCTCATCAAGCGTTGATATATCAGCCATAACAGGCTTATTAAGGGTATGTTTTATTTTATGTATTAATTGCTCAAGGTTTTCCTCGGGCCTTTGCCTGGGAGTTCCGTCTATTGCGATAATATCAGCCCCGGCCCCGGAAACTTGCTTTGCCTCATTGAATGTTGAAGTTATGTAAACTGTATTTTCCGGGTTTTCAGGCAAGGGCTCGGGTTTTGTAATCCCTATAACCGGAATATCAGTAAACAATTTCGCCCCCCGTATATCCTTAACCCCGGCGAGCCGCAAACCCCCTGCGCCGCCTTTGATTACGGCTTTTATGACTGCACCCGGGCAGTCTTCTTCGTAAAAGGCATCGCCCTTTGTTGCCTGGCATGATACTATAATTTTTTTTCTCAGGATGTTTAAAATTTTATTCATTTCTAAAAAAGAAGTATAAAAATTTTCTGGTTTTAGCTGACTATGTATTGTTTTTTTAATATGTTTTGTTTAAATTTATTGTATCGTAAAAGATAAAAACCTCATAAATAAGCATCACTGGATGTATTTTAATAAACTTACATTAAAACCTGGAGGAAAACAATGAGTGTAGGAAATTTCGTATTTATGCTTCACAGCCACCTCCCTTTCTACAGGAAAGCGGGAATGTGGCCGTTTGGAGAAGAAAACCTTTATGAGTGCATGGCTCACTCTTATATTCCACTCTTAAATGCTATAAATGAATTACTTGAAGAAGGAATTAAAGCCAAATTGACTATCGGCCTGACCCCTATCCTGGCTGAACAATTAAACGATGAGCACCTCAAGCAGGGGTTTGAAGACTATATCAACGCAAGAATCCGGGCAGCCCGGGAAGACGTAAACCGCTACCCCAATGACAGTGTTGCCCATTCGCAACACCTTGAATACCTTGCAAAGTATTACTTTGACTGGTTCAATAACATAAAAGACAGTTTTTACAGGTACAACAGGGACGTTATAGGTGAATTCAGAAGGCTTCAGGATTTAGGTTGTATTGAAATAACGACATCAGCCGCCACCCATGGCTTCCTGCCGCTATTATCAAGGGATTCTTCGATTAATGCCCAGCTTAAAACCGGTGTGGAGGCCTATAAAAAACTTTTCGGAAGAAAACCAAGAGGAGCCTGGATGCCTGAATGCGCTTACAGGCCCGGCTATGTTGCCACAGCGCCTGACGGAAGCAAGTATTACAGGCCGGCTATAGAGGTTTCACTGCAAAACAATGGAATTGAATACGTATTTGTCGAGTCCCACCAGATAGAAGGCGGCGTGCCAACAGGAAGCACCCGCTCAATAGGCATTTACGGGAACATCGAATATATCCCGCTGCCCGCAAGGGAAGCTACCGGACTTACCACATACGAGGCATACTGGATGCCCGAGGCCCGGGTTGCTGTTATGGGCAGGAATCACGAAGGCGGCTACCAGGTATGGTCAGCGGCTGACGGCTACCCGGGTGACGGCTGCTACAGGGAATTCCATAAAAAAGACGACAAATCCGGTTTGCATTACTGGAGAATAACCAGCCCAACCTGCGGTTTAGGCGAAAAAATGCTGTATGACCCGGTGCTGGCTATGTCAAGAATAAATGAAAATTCAGACCACTATACAAACATTATTTTCCACAGGTTAAATGACTATAAAAAGGCCACGGGGGAAGAAGGACTGGTTATGGTATCCTTTGACACCGAGCTGTATGGCCACTGGTGGTTTGAAGGCGTGGAATTCATTAAGCAGACCATTAAAAAGCTGAATAAAGCCGTAAAAAGGAGTACAGCAAGCGAATACCTTGATGAAAACCCTCCGAAATCAGGAGTCCAGCTCCCGGAAAGCTCCTGGGGACAGGGCGGTCATTTCTGGGTATGGCAGAACCACCAGACCGAGTGGATGTGGCCCGTTATTCACAGCGCTGAAAGAAGGGTTGAGAGTATTGTTTCAAAATACCCGACAATCCCCGAGGATAAGCTGCTGCACAGGGCTTTAAACCAGATGGTAAGAGAGAGCCTCCTGTTGCAGAGCAGCGACTGGCCTTTCCTCGTAACCACCTGGCAGGCGCGCGATTATGCGGTTGAGCGCTTCAGGAAGCACCAGGAAAACTTTGAGACCCTGGCTCGCATGATAGAGAATAATTCAATTGATGATGGCTATTTACAGCAGCTAGAGTCAGTTGATAACCCGTTTGCGGATATTGACTACCGGGTTTTTACTTCAATTCAGGAGGGGAAGACCCCGCAGGAGACTGAGCGGTTAATGCCGCTGTATATGTAAACATAACAATTAAAAAAAGTTGTAGTTGCAGGGTGGGCAAAATTTTTGCCCGCCCTGCTTGCTGTTACCTGTCAATGTAGCAATTTTCCCGGCTAAATTGTTTTTAATTATATAGGAAGAAAGTCAAGGGAAATCTATGCACTTAAACATTGCAGAATTTCCCCAGCCATACCAAATA
>JANQGS010000058.1 GCA_028277195.1 Candidatus Gastranaerophilales bacterium | reverse complement strand
GAAATTAATTAACTTAAATCGGTATGCGTAAGCAGAGAGCGACGTTTTCTTAAAGTCGGGCTTTGCCCGATTTTAAGAAAACTAACTCATTTTGGTATAGGAAGGTTTTAAACAGTGGATTTTACAAGCATAACAGTACAGATATTAAAGGTCCTGGCGGATTTAGCGGGCAGCTGGGGCCTTGCGATAATACTTTTAACAGTGATAGTAAGGGTTATAATGTGGCCCCTGAGCATTTCCCAGCAGCGCTCAATGCGTAAAATGCAGCAATTGTCCCCAAAATTAAAGGAAATACAGAACAGGTACAAATCAAACCCGCAAATGATGCAGCAAAAAATGGCCGAGTTCTACAAAGAGCACAGCTTTAACCCGTTTGGCGGGTGTTTTCCGCTTTTAATACAGATGCCGATATTTATCCTGCTCTATACAGCGCTTATGAGCACGCAGTTTTCGCAATTGGCCGGGGACTCGTCATTTTTATTTATAAAAAGGCTTGATACCCCACTCAGGAGTTATGCCGGGGAAAAGGGGGACAAAATCTTTGGAATAAGCGAAAATGACAGTTTTTCCGTTGAAAAAACAGCTAAAGTGTACCTTAAAGAGGGAAAAGTTAAAAAGGTTGAAATTACAGACCACCAGAGGGCTCTTAATATACAGGGAAGCATTATTCCAGGAGAGCCTGTGGACTTTAAGATGAACCTGTATGACCTGAAAATGTCTTTACAGGAGTTGGAGGAGCAATTTGAAAAAGCTGAGATTTCAGTTATAAATAATTCAACAAGGGAAGCGGAGACTCTTTCGTTTGAGAAAAAAGGCCCATACCTGTTTGCCCAGGCTCAAACAGAGGAAGCTAACGTAATTTTTCATTATGATGTGCTTGTTTTAATACTTATATTTGGCGCATCAATGTATTTTACCCAGAAAATAATGACAGCTACAAGCAAAACAGTTTCAATCGACCCGAGCCAGAAGGCAATGCAGGAAGGAATGGCAAAAATAATGCCCGTAATGATAACGGGTATGTTTATATTTTTCCCGATTCCGGCGGGGGTATTGCTTTATATGATAGTCAGCAACATAATACAGGTTATACAGACAATGTCCGCCAATAAAATAATTGACAGGGAAGAGCAAGTTCAAAAAGCCCGGGTTATTGAAGTTGAGGCAAAAGAGGTTAAGGAGGGTGAAGAGCCCGAGCCAAAAACAAAGGGCAGTTTCTCAAGCCAGAAGAAAAAGGGTAAGTGGTGAGGGACTTTAGCGACACAATAGCCGCAATTGCCACCCCTATGGGGACGGGCGGTATTGGTGTCATTAGAATAAGCGGTGAAAAGACTTTAAGCATAATAAACAGGATATTCAAGCCCGGAAAGAGAGATTTTGAGCCTAACAGGGCATATTACGGCAGGATATACGATGATAATAACCTTGTTGACGAGGTTATTATGCTTTATTTTAAAGCGCCTAACAGCTTTACAGGGGAGGATGTTGTTGAAATACAATGCCATGGCGGCATGAATATAGTGAAGAAAACTCTTGAACTGTGCCTGAAAGCAGGAGCAAGACCGGCAGATAACGGGGAGTTCTCAAAAAGGGCATTTATAAACGGAAAAATAGACTTAAGCAGGGCAGAAGCTATACTTGATTTGATTCATGCCAGGACAGACTGCTTTTCCCGGGCATCGGTACTGAATTTATCCGGCAAACTGGCCCAAAAAATCCGGGAGCTGCGGATGGAAGTTCTTAATCTGCTTTCCCTTATTACAGCGGCTGTGGATTTCCCCGAAGATGTTGACGAGCCTGAATATTCACTTATCAATGAAAGGTCAATTTTTATAATTTCTGAAATAGGCAGGGTTTTAACCGGGTCCATATCCTCAAACCTTATGCGTGAGGGGATTAAGGCAGCTATCGTGGGCAGGCCCAACGCCGGCAAGTCCTCGCTGTTCAATGCTTTACTCGATGCGGACAGGGCTATTGTTACTGAAATACCGGGTACCACAAGGGATTTAATACAGGAATCCGTCGACATAGAGGGTATCCCGGTTACGCTTATTGACACGGCGGGGTTGCGGGAGTGTGATGATTACATAGAAAACATCGGCATAAACCTGACAAAAAATACAATGGAAAACTCTGACATTATTTTATATGTTTTTGACCTTTTAGATGCTGAAAAAACAGAAGATTTTCTCATAAATAATAAAAAAGTGATAAAAGTTGGGACTAAAGCTGACCTTGCTAAAAACATTTCCGCAGATGATGAAGTTATAGTTGTTTCTTCCGTTAAAAAAACAGGTTTGGAAAAATTAAAAAACCATATAAAAAATAAGGTTAATTTTAGTAACGGAAGCAGTGAATTTTGCACAAATTTAAGACAGCAGGAGTGTTTAAAAGATTGCCGGGCACACCTTGAAAAGGTTTTAGAAGGTTGTGAGCAAAGGATGCCCCCGGATTTAATCTCCATTGACCTTAAATCAGCACTCGTCTCCCTCGGGGAAATAACGGGAGAGGTCGTAAGCGAGGAGGTTCTGGATAATATTTTCTCAAACTTTTGTATTGGGAAGTGATTCAGGGCAGACGCAGTAATTTATACTTTTTTTAGTAATTTTTTCTACCTCTGGACTTCCCATAATAGCATTAATTACTCTTTTTTTTATATCTTCTGAGATTATTTCGTATTTAATTTTTAATGGGTCTGTTGAATATAAAGCTATTTTATTCACAAAATCTTCTATTTCTATTAATTCTGCTTTATTGCAGTCAATCACACTTTCATCCTTGTCTAAAAATGATAAAGCGTTTTTTTGTAATTCAACAACATAATTTAATAAATTTTTTTCTCTCCTGTAAAATTTAATCTTTTGCACTTGAGAGGTAATCATGCAAAGTAAAACAAACTCACAGCCCTTTACAGGGACACATAAATAATAATGTGGTGGCGATGAAGCGTCATGGTCTATATCTTTAAAATAACAAATTTTGAAATCATTAATATTACAGAGCTCACTTTCAATTAAGTTTCGTACATAGGGCCTATTCATAAGTTCCTTTGATTAACTCTTTTGAAATCGTAACGTGAGAAGGAGATATGCCCTCCAATAGCGGATCAACATCTAAAATTGAGCACAACTCATCCTGTTCAATAAAAACTCTTTTATTAAAACTTTTTTTAAAAGATTCTTTATTTTTATACCATTCAGGGTATTGATGTGTGTACTCAATTAATTCTTTTTCAGTTTTTTCGCCAAACAATTTTATTATAAAATTTAAAGACTCAATATCTGTTTCGGAAAGATTATCAAAGTCAATATTTTTATCAATTGCCTCATAATTATAATCAGAATCTTTTGTTTTTATTAGGGATTTAACGTATTCTATTTGCTCTTCTGTCAGCATTTTCCCGTTAAAAGACAATACATCTTTTGCTATAGAACTTACTGGCCCATTGGGCATTGCATAATAATTCGGGTCTTTGGTTACTGTTCTTCCATAATGAAGCAAATGATATTTATCTGCCAAATATACAAGCTTTATGAGCTTGTATCTATCAGCCTGTTTTATCTTGCGTAATATATAAAATAAAACTTCTGTTGTTTTTGTTGTTTTCAATTTGCTATGCATATCTGCAGGCCTCAATGTTACCTACTTATATAAACGTTTTATCGGATAAAAAGTTTCCTTTCTGAATAGAAAGTTAATAAAATCGTTACGATTTTGTCAGCACAATAACATTTTTTTATATTTTCCAATAAATCCCTTTTATATTTATATAATAATACAAAGTTCTTTTTTTGAATAGAAAATTGTCAAATTTGTAAACTAAAAGTAATAAACTAAAATTTAATGCGTTTAACTTAATTAGAGAGTAATTCAGTTAAAACCTAAACTTTAACCATATCCCTGCTAAAATAATAATTATGTTCCTTATCTACAACATTACTTTAATAATTTTAGCCATAATTTTAAGCCCGGCAATTGCTGTTGCGTTTTTATTAAAACCAAAACTCAGGGCGGGGTTCCGTAAGAAAACGGGGTTTTATGGAAAAGAGGCCCTGAAACCAGGTCAGGGTGAAAAAAGAAAATCCATCTGGGTACATGCGGTATCAGTGGGAGAAATTAACGCAACAGAAGTGCTTATAAAGAGAATTAAAAAAGAATTCCCGGATTATAACCTTGTAGTTACCACTGTTACCGCTACAGGCCAGGAAATAGCACATAAAAAATTGAGTGATACCGCAGATATTATTACCTATTTCCCTTATGATTTCAGCTTTTCGGCAAACTCTGCAATAAAAGCGTTTAACCCTGCCCTTGTAATAATAGCTGAAACTGAGATATGGCCCGGGTTTGTTAATGAAACCCGTAAGGGAAATATTCCTATAATGCTTGTCAATGGCAGGATTTCGCCTAATTCTTATAAGGGGTACAAAAAATTCAGGTTTTTCTTTGCAAAAGTGCTTGAAAAATTCAGCATAATCCTTATGCAAACCGAAACGGACAGACAAAGAATCCTTGAAATGGGCGCTCCTGCTGAAATAGTTGATGTTATGGGCAACCTTAAATTTGATATAACCAGAAACCTCGACGAGAACGGGGTAAAACAGCTTAGGAATTCATTAAAAGCAGGTAAAAACAGGGTTTTAATTGCCGGAAGCACCCACCAGGGAGAAGATGAGATAATTTTAAGGGTATATAACAGGCTGAAAACCGAGTTTGATGACTTAAAGCTGCTCATTGCGCCCAGGCACCCGGAAAGAAACGAACGGGTATTCAGGCTCATATCCGGCAGCAGCTACAATGCAGGCTTAAGAAGCAGGAGTAACGATTTTTCCGATAATGATATAATTTTACTGGATGTCATGGGAGAGCTGGGCCGGATGTATTCAGTTAGCCGCCTGGCATTTGTTGGAGGGAGTTTTTCCGGGACCGGCGGGCATAATCCCTTAGAACCGGCCATCTATGAAGTCCCGGTGGTATCAGGCCCTACAGTGTTTAATTTTAAGGATATCTATGAATTTATGGCACAAACAGGCGCTGCAAAAATAGTTAATGACGAGCATGAATTACATATTCAATTGAGAAATTGCCTGGTTAATGAGGCTAAATACAAAGTGGCAAAGAGGGCATGTGCTGAAATTTTCGAAAAAAACAGGGGCGCAGTTGACTTTGCAGTACTGAAAATAAGGAGTTGCTTATGAACCCAAATATACAGGGAAACCAAATAAAAACCAGAAGGGCGCTACTCGTGTTTCTTAAGGTAGTTGCCCCGCCCCTGGTGTTGTATGTGGATAACCCGGACGAGACATATGCTGAGATACGGCGTATAATTGAAACAGCTAACCTGCGCGCGCCAAGAATTATTGAAAAGCAGGGTAAAGGGCCTTTAAAAAAACTTTCCGTGCTGGATACCCAGATAGCGGGAGTTGC
>JANQGS010000207.1 GCA_028277195.1 Candidatus Gastranaerophilales bacterium | reverse complement strand
ATAGCAGCCTGTAACAACTATTTTTGCTTTATTGTTGGTATTCCTGGCTTTTCGTATAAAGTACCTTGATGTGGTATCGCTTTTTGCGGTAACTGAACAGGTGTTTACCACGTAAATATCCGCCACTTCCTTAAAATCAACGACCTGCCAGCCGTATTCAGCGAATTTATCGGCTATTAAAGAGGATTCAAGCTGGTTTGCCCTGCAACCCAGGGTATGTATTGCTACTTTTTTCATGGTTTTTATTTATTTCTTTTACCGAATCCAGCGAAACCGTATTGCCTTTTCTATATTCTTCTTCTCCTGCGTTAAGTCTTTTTTCATATTTAATTATTTTGCTTTCTACCTCTTTTATCAAAGAATCCAATGGAACAATAAAATCAAATACAATTTGTCCGTATTTACTGGCTGCTATCCAATGGTTTCTTATAGCATTTATGTCCTCATAAGCCACCATTACCTCTTCACCATTGGAAACAAGTTTTGCTTCTTTTAGAGGGCGGTTATATTTCAATTCTTTTTTTAAATATTCAATGGCAATCTTTATTTTTTTCATCGAAATTTTAGTTTGTCTTAAATAAAGTACTGTTTTGATTTCTATAATGTCTTCAAAGGAATAAAGCCTTATAGAGCCTTTACCTTCGGCCCGGACAATTGAGGGGCTTACAATATTATTTTTATCCCAGTTATTAAGCTGGCTAACAGAAGCACCTGTTAAGCTGCTTACAAACTTTGTATTAAAAGCTATTTTACATTTATTAGCCATATTTTTATTTTATAACATTATTAATGTGAATACTATCCCTTAATAAACTCTGCCAGGATATTATTGCTCAAAAGAATCCCTTCCGGGGTAAGCGCGAGCCTGTTATTTTTAAGGCACACCAGGCCCAACAATGTATATTTATCGATAATATCGCTATATTTGCCCTTAAATCCCGATATATCCAGGCCGTTTCGCAGCCTCAAACCAAGGAATATCCCCTCCTCCTCAATTTCAGCTTTACTGAGACGCTTTTGCCGAGCCCTTCGGGTTGGGCGGGCTATATAGTCCTCAAGAACCTCACTGTTTGAGTATCTTACACCGTCAACATACCCGTGCGCCCCGAGCCCAAAACCAAAATACTCCCGGTTATTCCAGTATGCAAGGTTATGTTTTGATTCATGGCCCGGTTTGCAGAAATTGCTTATTTCATAGTGGATAAAACCGTTGTTTTCCAGTATTTCAATGGTTTTTAAATACATTCGGACTGTTTCGTCCTCGTCCGGAAGGTTTTGGGGCAGGGTTTCGCCGAATTTTGTGCCCGCTTCTATTTTTAAGCCATAGGCTGAAATATGCTCCAAATCAAGACTTATTGCCTTATGAAGCGTTTTTTCCCAATCAGGCAGGCCCTGGCCCGGCAGGCCATACATAAGGTCAATGCCAATGTTTGCAAATCCAGCCTCCCGGGCTTGCTTAACGGTATTTACGGCATCCTCCGCGCTGTGCTGCCTGTTCAAACAACTTAAAAGACCATTATTAAAGCTCTGTACGCCTATACTAAGCCTGTTAAAGCCGATTTCCCGCAATTTTTCAAGGTATTGAAGTGATGCGGTGCCCGGGTTAACCTCAATTGTTATTTCAGCGTCGGCAAAGAGATTTATTAAGCATAAAAGTTTTTCATAATAAAAACCGTCTGTTATCGAGGGAGTGCCTCCGCCAATATAGACGGTATTGAATGATGGATTTCGCTCTTTAAGGTTAAAGCTGATTTCCTTTTCCAGCGCAACAAAATAACTCTCAATAAAAGCCTGTTTCCGGGGAAAAGATATAAAATTACAATAATTACATTTTGTCGTGCAAAACGGTATGTGAATATAAATGCTTTTTAAAAGTTCTGTTGAGCCCATTTTTTTGTTTTTATTTTAGCCGGCTGGTATGCCAGGCTATAGCTGTCCATTACAGCCCCGTTCATATTTTCCCTTAAATTTTTATATTCCTCAACTATATTTTC
>JANQGS010000059.1 GCA_028277195.1 Candidatus Gastranaerophilales bacterium | reverse complement strand
ACAGAGAGCGACGTTTTCTTAAAGTCGGGCTCCCTCCATTTTTTTGATACTCAATCAAAAAAACAGAGTCCTTCCGATTTTAAGAAAACTAACTCATTTCGTGTGTGTAAAATAAAAACAAGATAAAATAAAAAGAAGCTATCAGCAAGGTTTTAACTCGTTTACCGGAAATTTTTCCAAGGTTTTACCAAAAGTTACCACTGATTGCTTCTTTTAAATCAATATAAGGCTTAATAGATAACTGCTTTTAAAAGCTACTCACAACGAAATTGCCAATATTGATTTTTCTTTATTCTGCATGCACGTACGTGTATATTATAGGTGGTATATGAAATTATCTTCTTCAAAGGAATTCGGCGCATTAATCAAAAAAGTCCGTAAAGAACAGGGATTAACCCAGGTTGATCTGGCTAATGTTTGTTTATCCAGCCTGGTTCATTAAAAACATCTAAGAACCCTTTTTTTATACTAATTTTCATAATTTCACCACTTATAATACTTAACTTTACTTATAAATTGATATAAAATTTATACTGTTATCATAATTAATTATTACAATGTGTACAATATGGCAAATAATTTATTCAAAAACAAGGCTTTTATTGCTTTTTTAGTATTTATTTTCCTTCTATTCATTATAACAATCAAGGAAAGAGAGTTTTTTAGTGGTTTATTTAGCATGGGAAGAGCTTTATTTTCTCTTACTCAAGAAGAAAAGCCTTTCAAATATGGCTATATAGGTACAACTGGCAAATATGTAATTGAACCTTTATTTGACAAGGCTGGTAGATTTAGTGAGGGTCTTGCTTATGCTTGTATAGGAGAGAAGTGTGGCTTTATCAATAATAAGGGTAAATTTATAATTGAACCCAAGTTTCCACGGATTAAATTTGCTCCTAGCTTTAAAAATGGTTTAGCAGTAATAGGAGATTTTGGTATTCCGTTTGGGATTATTGATAAGTCAGGAAAATATATTATAAGCGGTGTAGGATTTATTGAGAATGGTTTTACCGGGAGTTTGATTCGATTTCGACAATATGGTGGAAAAATAGGTTATGTCAATACAAAAGGACAAATTGTAATAAAGCCTAAGTTTGCAGATGGTTCTAACTTTCGAGAGGGTTTAGCCCCAGTTAAGCGAGAAAAATATGACAAATGGGGTTATATTAATGAAACTGGCAAAATTGTAATCAAGCCTCAATTTGATTATGCCTATGGCTTTGGAGATGGATTAGCGGCTGTAAAGGTAAAAAACAAGTGGGGTTTTATTGATAAAAGTGGGAAATTTGTAATTGAACCACAATACGATTCTGGTGCTTATTTTTTTGATGGCATAGCAAATAAAACAATAAAAGGAAAAAATGGAATAATAAATAAAAGAGGAGAGTTTATTATCCCTCCTAAATTTGATAACATGCTTTTCTTTAATAAAGAAGGTTTAGCGCCTGCTAAATTAAATGGTAAATATGGTTTTATTGATAAAACAGGCAAATTTATAATAGAACCACAATTTTTAGAAGCAAAAGGGTTTTCTGCTGATGGCTTAGCTGCGGTAAAAGTAGATAATAAATGGGGATTCATAGATAAGAATGGTAATTTTGTCGTAAAGCCTAAGTATGAAAAAGTTGGGGGATTTAGTGAAGGATTGGCTTATGTTGGACTTAGAGAAGACAACAAAAATTAGGACTGATTTTCCACAAGTTGCAACAAAATGGCAAAAATGAACAAAAATCCAAAGTTTTAAATAACTACAGAAAAGCTGCAATCCAGTCATAATAAGAAAAAATAAAAATGCGCCTGGCGGGATTCGAACCCACGACCTACGGCTTCGGAGACCGTCACTCTATCCGGCTGAGCTACAGGCGCATGGTTTGTTAAACCATTGTATCAAAGTCTATTATAATTCAACAGCACAGGTTATTCTTTTCGACCGGCATTAACAGGGAAGGGTGAAATAAAATGTCGTACCCTTCCCTTCTTCTGTTTCAAACCATATCTTGCCGCCATGCGCGTCTATTATCTGTTTTGAAATATACAGCCCGAGCCCGGTGCCTACCCTTTGCTTTTTCAGGGGATATCTCCGGAAAATATCATTGACAATGTTTTTAGGCATACCCCGGCCATTGTCATTTATTAAAATTTGAATGTGGTTATCGGATTTTACAGCACCTGTTTTAATTGATATGTTTTTGGGGTTATGCTTTATTGCGTTGGTTATTAAATTTGTCAGCACCCGGTTAATTTCCGTTACGTCAATATCTACAGGCGGTAAATTCTCCTGTATGTCGAGCAAAATTTTACAATCTCGCTCATCAGCCAGGTATTTCAGGGATTTTACGGTTTCCCTGATGACCTGTCCGATATTTTCCCGCGTTTTATCTAATTCCACTTTCCCGGACTCATAGTGATACACGGCCAGAAGGTTATCAACCAGTTTTAAAAGTTCCTTGTTTGTCCTATAAATGTCCGCAAGGTACTGGCAGAAATCTTCCCTTTTTAGCTTAACTTCGGGGGAGAGAAAGTATTCCAGGGCTTTTTGCTCTGCAAGCATAGGACTCTTTAAATCATGCGCCAGGGTCGCGATAAACGTCTTTCTTGTTTCCTCAAGCTCCTGTCTCTGTATTGCTTCCAGTGCTACAATGGATATTGTGTCCATGATTATTTTAAATAAATTTTTTTCTTCCTGTAACCATTCTTTTTGTTCAGACCTGGAGATTATAGTTAACTCAATAATACTTTTTTCAGCATAGGAAGGGCTTTTTTTTGACGTAGGGTATGCCATAAATGCCTTGATGCCTTCTTTTTTTAAACAGTGCGTGAGATGCTCATTCTTAATATCTGTTTCCGTGTTATTTATTGCTATAATGTTTTCATGAGGCGGTATTATTTCCAGGGCTGCGTCCACGGGAATAAAACACTGCCCCTCAAATACCTCAAGCGGCTCTCCTTTTATTTCCCTTACCCTCCAGTTAAGCGTATTTTCTGTTACGTGAAGGTGCAGCACCTTGTCCACATCAAAAATACTCATTATCTGCTTAATAAGGTAATTGTCAATTTCCTCGTGGTTATGTAGTGTGCTTGCTTCCGAGGTGATTTTCATTATGGTTTTTTCGGTTTTCAGCGAAATTTTTAATTCCTCGTTTAATTTAATAACCTGTTCCCTTAATTTAGACTGGTTCAATAAAACCGAAGCCTGGCCGGCTATAGCTTCCAGGAGCTCTATCTCTTCATTTTTATAGGTCCTTTGTTCTTTTACCTGCTCTATAGCCAGAATCCCCTTAAATTCAGATGAATAAAACAGCGGTACTGCCATAAATGACTTGATTTTACATTTTTCCAGGAGCAACCTGGTTTTTCCCGGTACTTCCAGCCTGGTAATATCGTTGACTGCAAGGGCTTTTTGCCGGGCAATAAAATAATCGGTAAAAGGCCGCATCTCTTCGGCGTACAATTGCATTCCCGTTGCGTCCTTAATTTCCAGGGAGGATATGTAGGTATTATGTTTTTTGATTGGGAGGT
>JANQGS010000074.1 GCA_028277195.1 Candidatus Gastranaerophilales bacterium | reverse complement strand
AATTTGTCCATTACTTTAGTGTTCTTTTTACATTACATAGCTCTTAACCTGTTATTTTCAAAATTTTCCTGTTTTTTTCAATTTTTTAAATATATTTTCAGTTTTTTTCTTTGCCACCTCAAACAATGTGCAACAACTGGCAGGGCATCCTCGCCCTGTATTTATATAATAACAGATTTTTAAAAAATTCAATTAGTAATCAATCTTTTTTTAACCTTTGAATCCTCTGCTTCACGTCTGTAAACCTTGCCGCGCCGGGCACTTTTTCCAGAAAAGTCTCATATGCCCTGATTGCTTTTGTATTTTTGCCTTGCTTTTCCAGTATTAAACCAAGGTTATAGTAGACCTGGTTATAGTCGGGCCTTATTTCAAGCACTTTTATTATAGAGGCATGTGCCTTATCATAATCGCCAAGTTCCCTGTAGGCAATGGAAAGCCCCAGGTATGCCTCGAAAAAATAGGGGTTCAGGTCGGTGGCCATTTTGTACATGGTCACAGCTTCCTGCATTTTGCCGGAAGTAAGGTTTAAATTCGCCTTATAGTAATATCCTTCAGCACTTTCTGAGCATAAAACCCGGATATTTAGCAATAAGTTTAAAAACAGGCAAATTGCCGTGATTATAAAAATTTTTTTCATATTAATAATTATACAATTATTAATATTGTTTTTCAGTATTTTATTTTACAAGAGAAACTTTTAGTGTTGAGCCTTTTTCTTCAAAGTTAATCTGGCCTTCTTTTGCGAGCCAGCCTACTCCCAGTGCTACATCATCTTTTTTAAGGTCAACGCCTTTGGCTACTTTTGTGAGTGACGCCGGTTTTTCACCGTTATTGTTAAGATAGTGCCAGATTAGTCCTGCCAGTTCTCCGATATTCTTTGACATTTATGTTTTGCCTCCTCTTTAATTTCAATAATACTATACAATTATGAATAATGAGTGTCAATATGACATTCATTATAACATTGTTGTATTAAATAATTTAACGGTTTTTTACACTACCTGAGTGAATTCTTATGAGCTTTTCGAGGGTATCTTTAAGCTCCTCTCTCTTGCAAACCATATCAACCTGTCCATACTTCAGCAAATACTCAGCTGTCTGGAAATCAGCCGGCAGTTTCTGCCTTATGGTCTGCTCAATTACCCTCCTGCCCGCAAAACCTATTCTTGCGCCCTGCTCTGCAATGATAATATCGCCCAGCGTGCCGAAACTGGCGGTTACACCGCCGAATGTAGGTTCTGTAAGCACCGAAATATATAGTATTTTTTCATCATTAGCCCTTGCAATAGCGCAGCTTGTCTTGGCCATTTGCATAAGGCTAAGGCAACTCTCCTGCATCCTTGCCCCGCCCGAGGATGTAAAGGCAATAATCGGTATTCTCCTCTTTATGCCTTCCTCAATCAGCCTCGTTACCTTTTCACCCACAACACTGCCCATGCTCCCGCCCATATAATTAAAATCCATAACAGCCGCAGCAGCTTCCCTGCCGGAAATTTTCCCCGTACCGGTAATAACGGCTTCATTAAGCCTGGTTTTAGCCCTGGCATCCTCCTGCCTTTTCCTGTAACACATTGTATCAACGAATTCCAGAGGGTTTGAGGGCAATATTTCACCGTTAATTTCATTAAAAGTACCCTCATCAAAAAGCCGGGCTATTCTCGTCCTTGCCCCTATCCTAAAGTGGTAATCGCATTTGGGGCATACATACATATTTTTTTCCAGGTCTTTTTTAGGGAGCTGGGCATTGCAGTTATAGCACTTATCCCATAATTTGCATAAATCATCCCCTGATATTTTTGACTCGACCATAACATGGCTTAATTGTTTTTTCTTGCGTTTTGCAAACCAGTCTTTTAAACTCATTTCTGTATAACCTTTAATTTATCAAATTCAAACTCGGAGTTTTCTGAGCCAAGAAGCATATCAAATCCAAAAACTGTCCTCGTCCTTTCAACATCATAGCCTATTTTGAATTTTAGTTCCTCGGGCCCTACCCAGGCAAAAACCTGGTTTTCCACTACCAGTTGATTATTCCAGTTATCCTTTGTAAGATTGAAACTCGTTAAATACCCGAGTGTCAGGTACTTTGTAAGCCTTACGCTTCCTCTTGCCACCAGGTTACTTCTACCATAAAAATACCTGTCATACAAGAACGGGGTTTCCCCGTATATTCCGCCCTGGTAATAGGCCAGCCATAACTTTACAGGGCCTAAATTACTGGTCAGGGTTGGACCTGCCCTTACAACGCCATGTGCATCGCCTGTCCCGTAGGCAGCTATACTAAAATTTGAAGCGATTCCCAGGTCAATGTAATCCTTATAGCCCAAAAGGGAATCAATCGTAAATAATGAACCCTGGAGCTGGAATTTGGCTGTTGAAAAATCACCTGTTTCCTCTGCAAATCCTGCGCTTGACCTCAGTAAAAACCTTAAATTATACGCATCCTTGATTTTCCTGTCATCAACAATTTCAATTATATAATGCGGCCTCTGGGCCCCGAAAAAACCGTTGTCAATATATGCGTGAGAGCCGTATTGAAGCATTGTATCCCTGGAAATAAAGCCCAGTTTATGTTCACCTTCCATTACGACCTTATTCTTAAGGGTGGAATAAAAGACTTCTGTCCTGTTATTTCTGCTCATAAACCTGCCCATGCCGCCGACGCCAACGCTGTTGCGCCCCCAGCTAAAGATTGGAAGGGCTTTCAGGGTATTGCCCTTGTATACATGGAAAACATGGCCATGTCCGAAATACGCGCCGAGTTCTTGACGATGGCCAAATTCAGGTAGCATTGTTTCAACCCGGTTGTCTTCCCTGTCTGTGGTTATCTGCAAAACCGGAACTTTGGCCACGGGGAATTTTGTCAACTTTATGGACGTGTTCTTTAAGGTGATTATATTATAGTATTCATACTCCTCAATAAGCACCTCTTTTGCTTTTATATCATATTTTATACGGGGGTCAATATCCGGGCGAATCTGGAACATCCCCCGGTTATTGTCCCTATTGCTCCCGAATGAACCGGTGGTAAGCACTATAACTAAATCCTTTTCATTAATAGTTGCCTTACCCCTGAGCATTTCGATATCCTCGGAAATTATTTCCGCTGTTTCAGCTTCAATATTTAGTTGTGTCAAGTCCGCATCCGGCTTGCCTATAAGGGCAGAGTCAACGGTCAGGTCGAGCCTTGCGTAATCACCGTGGATTATTGAGCCCTGCTTGTTTATTTCTACATTTTTCTCAAAAATAATTACCTGGTTTAGCTGGTCAAAAATAACCTCTTCTGACTTAATGGTAATATCCTGGTCCTCTATATTTATTACAACGTTTCCTGTAGCGACAAACTGCTCTTCTTCAGGGTTATACCTGATGTTATCGCTTTTAAGTTTAACTATCAGGGCGCTGCCTTTAAGCGGGGCAGTCTCATCCTCATCTACAGCGCCGTAGCAGGCATTATTTAAAAACACTGCAACAATTAAACCTGCTGTTATTAAGAATTTTTTAATCAAAGTATATTTCCTGATTATCATTTATTATTTAATATTAAATAACACTAATATGTTATTTCCAACAAAAATTCAAGTTTATTAAGTAATTGTAATTAAGGACTCAATTAGTAATTACCCGGGCGTTACAAAAAACAGCCTATATTGCATATGTTTATATAAACAATCATAAAAAGCGTATTCGTATATATATATGAAATCTTTCTGTGTAAGTATCTAAAAACATATTATACAGATATAATATAATACATAAATGTCGAGTATTAAAAGTAGTATTAGCGATTCATTAAGAGGTGAGAACACTGAAGATACTTATTAAGGAAGTTGCCAAGAATAAAAAAGGATGGAGTCTTTACAAACTGGCAAAGGAGCTCGGATTGCCGCAGCAAACTGTTTATTCCTGGGCAAACGGAAGGACACAACCTTCTTATGAAAACATGGACAGATTATGCAAGGCGCTGGGATGCGAAATAGGTGAGCTTTTTGAGTCCGAATCTGTGCAAATTAAGCTTGATATAGCTGTTAATAAAGACTAGCATTAATGCTGGACTTGTTATTTTTGCCGCTTTTTGTAAATCCTGCTTTTCCTGACTCCAATATAATGTATGACTCAGGCATTAAAGAAGTTGAGCATTCATACGCAAGCGACGCAGAGGCAAAGCAATATCCGTTTTTGCGTATGGATATTATGGCTCAGGACAGCAATTATAATATTATCAAACCGGGGATTTATGCCCTTGACTTAAGTGCGGATTGTAAAACGCTCCTTCTCTTTCAGGGGGCTCAATTTATTGCCGAAGCGAGAGTTGTACAGAAAATTGAACTTGAACATAAACAGCCCGTGCCTGAGACTAAGATTGGTTTTATTAAAAATAATACTGTTATCATAATTTATAAAAAGGATGAGCTGGAGGTTCACGGAATTTTGTATAAGTTCAGCCCTAACTAAATTTGATGCTATTGATACTTTTATGCTAATATTTAGTCTGGTAAAAATCATTTTTGAGCAGAGGAGAGGTGGCCGAGCGGCTGAAGGCGGCACCCTGCTAAGGTGTTATG
>JANQGS010000073.1 GCA_028277195.1 Candidatus Gastranaerophilales bacterium | reverse complement strand
GTTTATTGCCCTTTCCTCCACCTCTATGCCGAATTCGTCCCGGGCAACCTGTTTTATCGTGTTCCTTGTAATCCCCACCAGGATATTGTCAACAGTTCTTGATGTTACCAGTTTCCCGTTTTCCACAAGGAAAAAATTCATTGCGCTGCCTTCGGAAACATGCCCGTCCCCTGAGAGCACCATTACATCATCAAAACCCGCTTTGAGCGCGTCTGTTTTCATCAGGGCGGTGTTCACATAAGCACCGGATATTTTACCCCTGGGCGGTATGGTGTTGTCATCGAGCCTGTTCCAGTTTGAAACGCAAATGCTTAAGCCTTTTGAAATATCTACATAATCGCCTATCCAGCAGGTGAATATAAGAAAAGAGTCCTCTCCGGTGAGCTTTGGGCCTATTGAGCACTCACTCTTGTACAGGGTCGGCCTTATATATGTATCGCCTTGCAGGGCATTTCTTTTCAGGAGTTCAACCGTTATATCGCACATCTTATCAACCGAATACATGGGTTTCATATGCATTATTGACGAATTTTTGTGCATTCTCTCATAATGCTCCCTCATCCTGAAAATATACACCTGTTTTTCCTTTTCATTCCAATAGCCCCTTAGTCCTTCAAATATAGAAGTTCCGTACAGGAAAGCGTGAGTTTTTACGCTGATTTTAGCGTCCTGTTCGGGGATATATTCCCCGTCAATAAAGACATATTGAGTATTCCGGGTTTGCATTAGAGTTCTCCTCTTGTTTTTATATTGTTTTTAGCAAGATAATCCTTAAGGTCCTTAATTTTTATTGAGTTATAGTGAAAAATAGAGGCTGCAAGCGCTGCATCAGCCGCCCCGTATTCAAACACATCCTTAAAATGCTCCATAACCGGGCCGGCACCTCCTGAAGCTATAACAGGAAGGTTTGTGTTAAGGGAAACCTGCCTGTTCAATTCAACGTCAAAACCTTTTTGCGTGCCGTCAGTATCCATTGAGGTCAATAAAATCTCGCCCGCCCCGAGTTTTTCCACCTGTTTCACCCAATCGAGCACCTTTATATCGGTTTTTTTCCGGCCCGCGTTAATGTACACATACCAGTCATCTTTTTCCCGCCTGGCGTCTATTGCTACGACTATGCACTGCGAGCCGAATATTTTTGATGCCCGGGCTATAATTTCAGGGTTATTAACCGCGGCAGTGTTTAGTGATGCCTTATCAGCCCCGCATAGCAGGATATTCCTTATGTCCTCAATGGTTCTAATCCCCCCGCCCACTGTAAGGGGTATGAAAACGCGTTTTGACACCTGCTCAACAACGTGTTTGATAGTATCCCTGCCCTCGTTTGTGGCGGTAATGTCGAGGAACACTATCTCGTCAGCCCCCTCGTCAGAATACCTTGCAGCAAGGCTAACCGGGTCACCCGCATATTTAAGGTTAAGGAAATTCACTCCCTTAACGGTTTGCCCGTCTTTTACATCAAGACAGGGTATTATTCTTTTTGCTAGCATAGTTATAATATAGCAGATAAAGGATTTAATTAAAGTCTCTTTTTTAGCAATGACAGAGATAGGTACCGGGTAGTTGCCCGTAAAGTAATTTATAAAATTTCGTAAAAATTAAGCGTTAAACTCTTTATTATTTTTAAAAAAAATTGTAAAATTTTATAAAGTTACATAACCGTTATCTGTCAATTTTTTATATTGACGGGTTTTTAAATCCTGGAAAGAGCCACAGGGGAAAACAGCCGCACAGATGTCTATAAACATGATAAATAAAACTGGGGCAGACAGTTTTTATAGCGCAAAAACAGTGGGTTTTGGCAGTAACAAAGAAGAAGAGGCCAAAGACCCTTATTACCAGTATCCTACAAGGGCACTGGCATATACCAATGAAGTTGGTGAGGCTCTAAGGCCTGTGCCCGCTATTGGCAATTTCTGGGCAAATGCTTTATGGGTGCCTGCTATCGGGTATTTTGCGGCTGATATTTATGATAAATATAAAAAAGGCACTGATACAACGGAAAACGACCCGAGGACCGCAGTCAGCGCCGCTGCATTCCATACTGTCGCCAGTATACTCTCTCCCGTGCTTGCCATTAAAGGGGCTCAATGGGCGGCTACCAGGAAATACGGCGATAAGGGCGACTTGGTGACAAAAATATTCACAACCTTGCAGGATAGGAGTTCCGGGTTGAGCAAGTTTGCAGAGAGATTGCCGTCCGGGGAGAAAATGCTCAGGTCATTAAATAAAAACGCTGTTACTGTTACTGTTAAGGCTGTTGCCGGGCTTGCCACACTCTTGGTACTGGCCAGGCCGATTGACAAATTAACAGAGCGTCATTTTATGAAGCCTGTTAACAGGGCTCTCGGGCTGGACGAGAACAATGAGCGACATGAAATGCCGGTTGCCGCTATAGGCATAACGCCCCCAGAAAAGCTCCTGACAATACAAAATAAGCTCAGGGCATAGATATAGATAAGAATTCACAGAAAAAAGCCCCTAAATAAAGGGGCTTTTTTTATTATTTATATATTATTCAAGGTATTTTAACCAACCCATCCGTTGTCGAGCAGATATTTTGCGCCGGCCGGGTCAATGGCTGCCAGTCTTTGAAGGTCTACATCTGACGTTAAGGCGTTATATGCTCGAGAGGCCGGGGTGCTGGCCGGAGCAGCAGGGTACGGGTTTTGTGCGGGTAGGACTATTTGTTGAGATTGCGGGAT
>JANQGS010000244.1 GCA_028277195.1 Candidatus Gastranaerophilales bacterium | reverse complement strand
TCATAGTTCAGATATATACTTCCTTCAGGTTTAAACTCCTTATCGCCCCTACTATGAATTCTTTTTCTTTTTTAGTCGGGTCCTTTGCCTTTATGATTTCATCATAATGCCTGTCAGTAAAATAATATATTTGATGACAACCAGACCCATCAATATGAACAGCAAAACGTGTTTTCGGTTCCTTTCCACGACTTTTCTTTATTTTCATATATTTACCAAGTGCTTCTTGAAAGAATATTTTATAATCCTTGCCTTTGGGGTTCTGTACCCTGGCATAATTAAAATGATAAACTGTGCCAAAACCTATGTTAATGTTCATAAAAATTTTCCTAAATTTGTAACATTCTATCTTTTTAAGTATGCTGAAAATAAAAGTTGACAAAAATTTTTTAGAAATATTAAGGTGATTTTATGGAAGATATTAGGTGGAAGCAGAGGTTTGAGAATTTTGAGAGGGCGTTTAATAAACTAAAAAAGGCTGTAAATGCCTATAAACAAGATTATGATGATGAATTAATCCAAATGGCAGTAATTCAGGCTTTTGAATTTACCTTTGAACTTGGCTGGAATACCCTAAAGGATTATCTTGAATGTAATGGAATAGTAGTACAATTTGCCCGTGAAGCAATAAAAGAAGGTTTTCAGGCTAATATTATAGTTAACGGGGAAGTCTGGATTGATATGATAGATGATAGAAATTTGACGTCACATACTTATAATGAAGAAAAAGCCAAAAAAGTAATTAATCATATAATTAATCTCTATATGCCGGAATTTGAACAGGTAAATTTTTATTTTAAAGAAAGGTTATAACATGGGAGAAGAATTTGGACTTAGCGAAAAAACCTTAAAACGCATAAGAAATTTTTTAAAAGCTTTCCCGGAAATTGAAGAAGTCAAAATATATGGCTCAAGGGCAAAAGGGAATTATAAACCCGGTTCTGACATAGATTTTGCGGTTTATGGCGAGTGTGAGGATATTATTGGAGAATTACTATCAGGGCTGGACGCCCTTCCAACGCCGTATAAATATGATGTAACTGATTATAGAACATTAACTCATCAGGGATTAAAAGAACACATCGACAGGGTAGGTAAAACTTTCTACAAAAAGGAAAATAGCAATGGGGAAAACAATAGCTGAAAAACTAAAAGATATTTGTTCTATACTGATAATTACCATGTCTGAAAAGATAAAAAATTTTTTAAAACTATTAACTCTCCTTTTAACCCTGAGCTTAACAATTTCCGGCTGCGATAAAAACAGTTCCCCTGAGGATATAATTAAAATTGTCTCTGATGAACACTCGCTAATAAAGGAATATTCCGCCTTTCAAATAGAGAACGCCATGAACGAGGGAGTCATTAACCTCCGGGCCGGTAATATACAGGAAGCAATCCACATACTTGAAAAAGTTGTCACATATTACCCGACTAATTCCGCCGGGCACTTTCACCTGGGCAGGGCATATTATGCAAATAATGAGATAAGTAAATTTTTGTATCATACAAAACAGGCTTTTTTGCTCGATAATACCCTTGTAAGGGAACTCTCAGGGCCAGTTATCGGAAAAAACGTTATTGGGCGGGTTTTTGTGACAGACCGGGTTGAAAAAGAAAAAAATATTGCCCTGACTCCCATGGTATGGTTTGATAAGAACATACCATTTATTTACGCTTCTCTGGAAATTATAAATGCGCCGCCTGATACGGAAATCGAGGCAGAGCTTGTTTATGAGCTTTCCAAAAACGAGCGCTTAGACGTAAATTCCGTCTTGTTTAAAACAACAGGGTCAGAAAATACCGCTATATCCGTTAAAAAACCCTCATCCGGCTGGCCTGCCGGAAAATACAGATTAAACATATTTGTTAACGGGGCAAAAAATATTGATTTAACTTTTTACATTTTTTAGATAAAAGTATATTATGTATGGAATAAAAAAAGCACGTTGCATTATATCATGCTCATTAATCCTATTTCTGTCATCGAATGGCGGGGTTTGCTCAGCCAGGGTCCCGGCGGAGGAAGGAGAAAAACCTTTTACCGGTGCGCAGGAGATTGACCCGGGAGGGCTGGATATACTTAAAGACAGGTCATATGATGAAGCCATAACCATCCGGGATATTAAAATCAAGGGAAATACCCTGGTAACAAAGGAAAAGATACTTAATGAGCTGAAAACAAAACCCGGCATTAAATTTAACAGGGATTTAATAAAAGAAGACCTCAAAATTCTCTATAAAATGGGGTATTTTACCGAAAGGATTAAAGCCGTGCCCGAGCCCGGGCCTTCCGGCATAGTCCTGCATATAGAAGTTGAGGAAAATGTCCCGGTAACGGGTTTTAATATAACGGGAAATGAAACGGTTTCATCGGCGGAAGTGCTGTCTGTGCTGGAAAGCCAGGCAGGCCTGCCCCAGAACATCACGGAACTAAACCGGGCCATACATAATATTGAGGAAATGTACGCTGAAAAGGGTTATATACTTGCCCGGGTGAAAAAAGTCAGCGATGACCCGGACGGGATGATAAATGTGAGTATAAACGAAGGAATTATCGACGAAGTTGAGATTAGCGGTAATTTTAAGACAAAAGACTACGTAATTAAAAGGAATTTAACGGTAGAGCCGGGCGAAATATATAATGAAACCAGGTTAAAACAGGATTTAACAAGGCTGTTTGGCACACGGGCGTTTTCAGATGTACGGAGGGTTATATCCCCTTCAATTGAAAACCCCGATAAGTACAAACTCACCATAGAAGTTGACGAAAAAAGAACGGGCTCTATATCGCTCGGCGGCGGCGTGGACTCGGAAACGGGGCTTTTTGGGCAGGTAGGCTACATTGATAACAATTTCCTGGGGCGTGGCCAGGAGTTAAGCACCAGCTTCATGATGGGCAGCGGCACGGTATTGAATGACAGGGACGTTGTGGACAGGGCAAGTTACCAGATTGAAGCCAGGTTCACCGAGCCGAGGCTTATGCATACGCTGAATTCCCTGCAGGTTAACGCTTTTGCAAGGGATATGGCGAGCTACCAGGTGCCTTTGGGTATTGAAAGGCGAATAGGGGGAAGCATAGAAGTAGCAAGGCCCTTAAAACAGGTCAAAAACCTGGCGGGAAGCGTAAGTATAGGCATAGAAGACACTGACCTGAGAGAGGGCGATGAAGTCGAAATTAATGCCCTGTTTAACGCTCAAAAAATAAATATAACAGAGAGGGCAAAACAGTTAAAAGGAGGGACATTCCTCACTATAGGCCCTTCCCTGGTTTATGACTCCAGAAACAGCCTGCTGCTCCCCACAAAAGGCTGGTACGGCTCAGTGGGTTTTAAGGAATATTTTGCCGTCCTGGGCAGCGATGCCAGGACCTTCGGAAAAGGGCATTTATCGCTTAGAAAATATTTTCCCCTGGGGAAAAAGTCAACATTTATCATCGGCGGCAAAATGGGCTCAAAAATCATAGGCAATATACCGGAATTTGAGGCGTTCAGGCTGGGGGGACCATATACAATAAGAGGGTTCAGGGAAGGGGACGTAGGTAACGGCGAAGGGTTTATGATGGCCGTTGCCGAGTTCAGGACACCAATACCTTTTATTGACAGGTTTTTAAAATATAAAATAGTAAGGGATGTAAGGCTCGCGTTTTTCCTTGACACCGGAAAACTCTTTGAGGAAACCGTTACTAACCAGCTTTATAACTACCCGGGCTACGCCATGTCCATCGGGACGGGTGTTATAGTACCGCTTCCGTTTCTCGGGCCGATAAGGTTTGACTATGGCTATCCTATAACAGCCGTGGGGAGCGGAAATAAAAGGGGAAGGTTTACTTTTGGCATAGGGGAAAGATTTTAGTGTATAATAATTTATAAAATAAAATCAGGAGATAAATATTATGAAAAATTTTAAATTGTTTATTTCTTTTATGGCTGCCCTGCTTGTTTTAAGCTCTTTTTCAGCGCAGGCAAAGTCAGGGGACTTTGGTGTCGTTGATTTAAGCAAGGTTGTAGATAACTACACGGAAGCGCAAAAAGTATCAGCAGACCTCAAAGTAAAGGAAACCGACATACAAAAGTTCCTGCTTGACGCGCAAAAAAAAGTAAAAGCAGCGAAAACGCCGCTTGAAAAAAAGAACCTCGAGGAAAAGTTCGGGGAAGAGTTCAATATAAAAAGAAAAGCGTTCATTAAGGAACAGACCGAAAAGTGGGAAAAAATAGAAAACACCATTTTTGCGGAAATAGAAGAACTCTCAAAGCGTAAGAAATTTGAAATGGTTTTTAATAAACAGAGTGTTATAGTCGGAGGTACTGATATTACCGAAGAGCTGATTAAAAAGTTGAACCAGAAGGCTAAGAAGTAATAATAACAGGAGAAGCGTTTGAATTTTAAACCCGAAGTGTCTGGTAAAGCACATAAATATTTAAGACGACTGGATAAAGTAGAAAACCTGGGTGAGGACGAAATAAGGGAGTTAAATGCGGTATGCGAAAAATACGCATTCAGGGCAAGCAGTTATTACCTTAACTTAATAAACTGGGAAGACCCGGATGACCCCATAAGGAAAATAATCATACCCGAGAAAGACGAGTTGCTTTCCTGGGGCAGGCTGGATGCGAGCAATGAAGCCGCAATCACAGTCCAAAAAGGAGTCCAGCACAAATATTCGGATACGGTACTGCTGTTATGCAATGAGGTATGCGGGGCATATTGCAGGTACTGCTTCAGGAAGCGCTTATTCATGGACGGGAATGACGAGGCAACCTACGACCTGGAAGAGGGAATAAACTATATAAGGGAGCACGGCGAAGTTACAGACGTACTTTTGACCGGCGGTGACCCGCTTTTAATGTCAACGGCAAAACTGGAGAGCATTATTTCAGAATTAAGGGAAATCCGCCATGTCGACATAATAAGAATCGGTAGTAAAATGCCTGCTTTTAACCCTTTCAGGATACTTGAGGACCAGAAACTGGTGGATGTATTGAGAAAATACAGCACTCCGGTAAAACGCATTTACCTGATGACGCATTTTGACCACCCCAGGGAACTCACCAACGAGGCGCTGCACTGTCTTGAAGTGTTGATAAAAAACGGGATAATAACCGCCAACCAGAACCCCCTGTTAAGGGGAATTAATGATGATTCCGCTATACTGGCCGAGCTGTGGGAAAAGCTGTCCTCTGCCGGGGTGGCCCCTTATTATCTTTTCCAGGGCAGGCCCACAGAGGGAAATTATCCCTATAAGGTCACAATAGTAGAGGGTTACGAAATATTTGAAAGGGCAAAATTAAGGGTTTCCGGGCTCGCAAAAAGGTCACGCTATGTAATGTCGCATGAAAGCGGTAAAGTAGAGATAGCAGGAGTTGATAATAAGTATATTTACCTTAAGTACCACAGGGCAAAAAATTTTGATGACCTGGGAAAACTCCGTATATACAGGCGAAATGATGAGGCATACTGGCTTGATGACCTTGAGCCTGTTCAGGGTTTTGATTAGGTATTTGTATTATAATATTTCTGAAAACCTTTGACAGAGAATAAGGCATAATGGAAAAAACACAAAAAACAGCGGAAATAAACGGCATAATTGACGGGCAGCGCATATCAACCCGGCAGTTATTGCAGGAATTATATAAAAAACTCGATGAAGGCTATACAAAATTTGAAATAAACGCCTGTGGCCAGCACGATATTGGCGGTCCATTATGGGATAAGACAGGCAAAACCCTTAAATTTAAGGTAACAAACCCGGGCCAGCGCCTGGGCTCTATGGGCATGGCCGGCACGCAAATAGTTGTGGAGGGCTCTGCCCCGGCAGATGTAGGCTGGCTTAATTCCGGGGCTGAAATTATCTTAAGGGGAGACGGGGGGGACACAACCGCCCACTGCGCCGCTACGGGCAAAATCTACGTGGGAGGCAGGGTCGGCACGCGCTCAGGCGCGCTTATGAAATATGACCCCAGGTTTCCCGCACCGGAATTCTGGGTTCTGGAAAACACCGGTTCATTCAGTTTCGAGTTTATGGGCGGAGGAATAGGCGTTGTTTGCGGCTATGGCTGCGAAGATACGGATTCTGTGCTCGGGTACAGAAGCTGCGTGGGCATGGTAGGCGGTACTTTATATATCAGGGGAAATGTTAAGGAGCTATCAAACGAAGTCTATTTAATGGAGCTAGACGACGGGGACAGGGATTTTCTGCTCAGGGGATTGCCGGTTTTTCTTGAAAAAATTGAAAAGCCTGAATTAATCAATGTTTTGAGCAATATGAGCCAGTGGAAAAAAATCGTCGCCAAAACATACCAGGAACGCGCCGTTAAAAAAGTGCCCATGGCAATAAAGGAATTCAGGCTGGATAAATGGGTTGAAGGCGGTATTTTCGGGGATGTTTTGCAGGACGACTTTGAAGTGGTTGATTTTGTTTCAATTGGTGATTACAGGCTAAAATTCCCGGTTTGGAAGAACGCCCTGTATAGCGCTCCCTGTGAATACAATTGCCCCATAGGAATCCCGACACAAAAGCGCATTTTCCTTTTAAGACAGGGAAAAGATGAGGAGGCACTAAGGCTTATCCTGGAATATAGCCCGTTTCCGGCTTCTGTTTGCGGCCAGGTTTGCCCTAACCTTTGTTTAGACGAATGCAACAGAAGATATCTTGATATTCCGGTAAAAATCGATGGATTAGGGCTTTTATCACAGGGTATAAAAGTAAAACCCCCTGAAGTCCGGCTTAATGAAAAGATTGCCGTGATAGGCTCGGGTGTTGCGGGGCTTTCTGCCGCCTGGCAGCTCAGAAAGCATGGATACGGGGTGGATGTACTGGAAAAGGACAGTGTATTTGGCGGCAAGTTAATGCAGGTTATCCCGGAAGAGAGGCTGGAGAGAAAGGTTATGGAGGCTGAACTCCGGCGCATAATTGATATCGGGGTTAATGTAAAGACCGACATGACCGTGGACAGGGAGTTATTCCGGGAACTAAAAGCCGAATATGACGCCATAATAATAGCAACAGGTGCGCACAACCCTGTGGTTATTCCTTTTGAAGGGCATGAAAGGCTTGTAAAAGGGCTTGATTTCCTGAAAGATATAAACAAAGGCGAAAAGCCCCGGATAGGTGAAAAAGTAGTGGTAATAGGCGCCGGGAATGCGGCAATGGATGTTGTTATAGGGGCTTACGGCCTGGGGGCAAAGGAGGTCACCGCAATTGACATCCAGAGGCCGGCTGCTTTTGATAAGGAAATAAAACACGTTGAAAATTTGGGGGCAAGGATTCTCTGGCCCTGCTTTACCGAGAAAATTACTGAAAAAGGTGTTCACCTGAAGGACGGCAGGGTGATTGAGGCTGATACTGTCATAATTTCAGTAGGAGACAGGCCTGATTTGTCTTTCCTTGAAAAGGAATATCTTGATGAAAAGGGCATGTTCAGGACAAATGAATACCGGCAGTCAGAAATTGACCCAAAAGTGTTTGCCCCGGGAGATGTTAACAAACAGGGCCTGTTTACCCATGCAATAGCTGACGGCAGGCGTGCGGCGCTTAATATTCACCGAATGCTCACAGCCCGGCCACTTGATGACTTTGCTAAAGCTCCGATGATTCCAAGAGACAGGGTTAAAAATGAATTTTACCTGCAAGTCAACGCTAATAAAGTGGATGCAATGGCTACGGAAGAGGAAGTTGGCCGCTGTATGAGTTGCGGGTATTGCAGGGATTGTGAGTACTGCAAGGAAATATGCCCCGAGCAGGCAATAGCACGCATTCAGAAGCCTGACGGCGGTTTTGAATATGTCAGCGAACCGGATAAGTGCATAGGGTGCGGAATATGCGCCGGGGTATGCCCTTGCGGTATATGGTTTATGGAAGATAATCTGGTTAAGTACCTGGAAGAGTAGCGCGTGCGGTGCTATTATACAGACTTAAAGAACCTATTCTTCCTCTTCCCGGAAGTTTGACACCTTAAAAAAAAGGGATTCAGTTATATCAAGCTTTTTGGCGATTTTTTGGAATAAACGTAGGTACTCAGTAACTTGATTTTTACGGAAGTTTGACACCTCAAAAAGCGCATAGTCAGTTATAGTAAGATTTTTAGCCATCCATCAGATTAAACGTAGTAACTCAGTTACCTGATGATTTTTG
>JANQGS010000205.1 GCA_028277195.1 Candidatus Gastranaerophilales bacterium | reverse complement strand
AAACTATCTTCCAGGGAACAAAAACAACCCCGCTCAGCATTAAAAGGCTTAAACCCACAATCATAAATCCCGTAAAAGTTGTCAAAATCTTGTTTGCCTTTTTTAAGAACCTTCCCGCAAATATCGACCCCAGTATCATCCCCACGCCGCTGAACGCAACCACGTACACGAATTTTTGCGCGCCAAGGGCAGGGTTTTCAGGGTAGAGTATCTGCTGGCTTATGCTGATGGTAAGAATGCAGAGCATTATTATTATTGAAAACAGGGCTGAGAGCTTTAATAAGGCATTTAACACCGCGGGGTTGTTTTTTATGTACTTAATTCCTTCCTTGAACTCCTCAAAAAATTCCCTTAACGTTTTATGCGGCGTGTTTTCGTGCTCTGTTGAGGAATATTTTATAAATAACAGGCATATGGCAGACGCTATAAAAAACAAAGAAATAGCAATATTAACCTTTTTAAGCCCGAAAATATTTATTAGCGGGTCTCCCAGCACAAACCCGAATATTAACGACCCCATCATAGTTGCGGTAAATAGGGAATTGGCGGACATTAGCTGGTTTTTCTTTACCATCATGGGGATTGAGCTCGCCTCCGCCGGCACAAAAAACTGCGTCACCGATGAAACAAGAAACGCAAGCGCGTATATCCCGGAGAGGGTTTCGCTAAAAAGCGGCAGCATAAAGATTAGCCCCGCCCTTAATATGTTGGTTAGTATAAGGGTATATTTTTTATTCCATTTATCGATAAAAACACCCGCTATTGCCGTAAAGAGCATTGCGGGAATGGTAAAAGCTATGTATAAAAAACTCTGGTACTTTGTGGCAGTGGAAAAAGAATGCGCTATGACCGCCACGAACACCACAAAAATTACCCTGTCCGCAAGCTGTGAAAATACCTGGGCAAGCCAGAGAGCCAGGAAATTCTTATTCTGTAAAATGGCTATATAACCGTCAGCTTTTGGCTGAATCGGCTCTATGACCTTTTCTTCAACTTTTTCACCGGCTCCTAGCATAAAATTTCCATTAATTCCAGTGTTTTCAGTTTTTTCTCCGTTCTGCGGGAAATGAATTCCTTCAGTATATTAAAACTTGAAAATAACAGCATTTTATCCCTGTGCTCATTTTCAAACGGGAAATCAAAGTTTGTTACATCCCTGAATAATTTCATATAACGCCTGTCAATTTCAAGGGACTCATGAGAGGATGCCCCGCAATCACCGCATATTACCCCACCGGAGTCAGGGCAGAAAAAGTGGTGGGACTTAAATTCCTTTTCATGGCAATTGCATTTTACGCAGGTCTCAAGTTCCACGGCATATCCTGAATACTCCGATAATTTTAACTTAAACCTCATTACCGCCCATAAAATTTCCTCAACCTCGTTAAACATTGAAATATTTTTCAGGGTTTCAAACAGGGCATCGTAAATTTTTGGGCTGTTAGGGTCGTTTTCCGTTCCAAAGTGATTAACCAGCTCTACACAGTAGAAAGCGTACGCGAGCCTTGTCAAATCGTCCCTTATTTTCCCGAAGCTCTCTATGCTCTCGGCCTGGCAGATTATATCGAGGTTTCTCCCTTTTGCGAGCATGAGGTTGTTCGCGCTGAATGCCTGCATTCTGCCGCCGAGCTTGCTGGTTGATTTTTTTACCCCTTTAGCCGCGCACCTGACAATCCCGTAATCCCTGGAATATATCGTAACAATTTTATCTGCCTCCCCGAGATTATGAAATTTAAGGTTTATTGCGTGGGTTTTATAGTTTGCCATTATACTTTTTAATCAGCTTCTCCTATAGTATTTTAGCATAATATTAGCGGAGGTTTTGATAATTATCCCTGTTTCATGGCCCTTTCAATATCACGTTTTGCCGATTTTCTGGCCTGGTCTTCACGCTTGTCATAGAGTTTTTTTCCTTTAGCGAGTCCCAGCTCCAGTTTTGCCCAGCCGTTGCAAAGATACATCCGCAGGGGAATCAGGGTTTCACCTGAGCCTTTCAGTTTTTCCCCGAGTTTTTTTATTTCCTGTTTGGTTAAGAGCAATTTTCTTTTGCGCTCGGGGTCGTGGTTATAGATATTACCCATCTCATACTTGCTTATGTGTGACTTATAGAGCCAGATTTCCCCTTTTTCCACTTTTGCGAAGCTGTCTTTTAGCTGCACCCCGCCGGAGCGGACTGATTTTATTTCAGTACCGGTGAGGACTATGCCGGCCTGGTATTTTTCCAGTATATGATAGTCGTGGTAGGCTTTTTTGTTTGTGGCGATGACTTTTTCCTTGCTCATAATTCGTTGTTTTATAAATTTAATACATTTTCATTATTTCTTTAACTTTTTTAAGGGATTCAGATGCCGCCGCCCTTGCTTTTTCGCTTCCTGACTTAATTACGTTGCTTACATAGTCGGGGTTTTGCTCAAGTTCCCTTCGCCCGGCCCTTATTCCCTCAAAATATTTATTTATAATGCATGCCAGCTCACGCTTGCAGTCAGCACAGCCCCAGAGGGCATTTTCGCAATTGTATCTCTGCTTTTTAACGGTTTGCTCATCGGCAAATATTTCATAATAAGGGCATATCGCCTCGCACTCGTCAGGGTGGCCCGGGTCGGTTTTTTTAATTCTTGAGCGGTCGGTTATGGCGCGCATTATTTTTTTAGTTGTATCCTCCCGCGTGTCGGAAATTTTTATGTCGTTATTATGGGACTTGCCCATTTTCTGGCCGTCTATGCCTTTTAAAAGCGGTGTTTGCGTAAGTTTTGGCTGCGGTTCAACAAAATAGTCCGTCCCGTAAATATGATTAAACCGCCTGGCAATGTCGCGCGAAATCTCCAGGTGAGCTAACTGGTCCCTGCCCACCGGGACAACCGAGGCGTTGAACTGTATTATATCAGCGGTTTGCAGGACAGGATAGCCCATTAAGCCGTAGCTGACAATCTCTTCCCCGCCCCTTATCATTTTAACCGTATCCTTAAGCGTAGGGTCACGCTCGACCCAGTTCCGCGGGGTTATCATACTGAGCAGGAGGTGCAGCTCCGAGGTTTCAGGCACAAGGGACTGTACGTAAATGATTGATTTATCGGGGTCAATGCCTGACGCCAGCCAGTCTGTTACCACATCGATTATATTTTGTTTTAAATCATCGGTTGCGTTGTATTTAGTGGTAAGCGCATGCCAGTCAGCCACGCAAAAGTAGCTTGCATATTCATCCTGGAATGCTGTCCAGTTACGCAATACGCCCATATAGTGGCCGATATGGAGTTTGCCGGTCGGGCGCATGCCTGACATTACGCGTTTTTTTAGCCACTCTTTAGGATTATTAGACCGTACCATATACTACAATCCCCTCTTTAATTGCTTTTTTATATATATAACCGGGGTTATTCTTGTGTATTTCAATAGTTTCAGGCTTTTCAACCATTACATCAACACTTTCGTCAACCCCGATAAGGTTTCTGTATATTTTCCTGGCGATTTTTATTTCATCCTGAACCCCTGACTTAATAACCAATAAGTCATAATCGCTATCCTCCCTGTAGTCTCCTCTTGCTCTTGAACCAAATAAAATAATTCTATCAGGGATGATAATCTGTAAAATCCTATTTATAATTTCCTGTAATTTTTTATCAGTCATATTTCCATTCTAATTAAAAACCCGGCTAAAGTGAATATATAACACCGAATGGTCTAAAGCGGCGGGAAAACACTTTATGTTCCTAAAAAATATCTTTGTTATAAATTTCCCAAACTCCATTCGGCCCTTTTTTAAATATTTAAGAATAATATAAATCTTTATAATGGAAGGTATAACCCGCTTATGCAGGGGGATTTTCCTGTTGGGCCTGTAATATTTCATTGCGCTGGCCACTCTCTCAAAATAATACCTTGGTGAATATGCCCTGTGTACCAGTTCGTTATAACCCTTAACCAGTAAGTCCTTATCAAGTTTCGGGATAAAATTGGTTGTAGAATCCTGGCATACGCCGGAAGAGTTCAAAAGCAGCCTGCCCTCCGCCTCAAGTCTCTTGTAGAGCTTTGTGCCCGGAAGGGCCTGCAATATCTCAATCATTGCCTTTACAACGCCCGCTTCCTGGATAAAATCAAGCTGGCGCTGGAATATTGTTTCATCATCACTGTCAAAACCCACAATAAAGCCCCCGGTAACCTCTATCCCATATTCGTAAAATTTCCTCACAGACCCCAATAAGTCCCGGTTCTGGTTCTGGGTTTTATGACACTCCTCAAGGCTCTCCGTCGAAGGGGTCTCTATTCCCACAAACACCATAAAAAACCCCGCCTGCCTCAATAAATCCAGCAGCTCATCATCGTCAGACGCGTTTATTGAAATTTCCGTATAAAACAACGGCTCAAAACCAGCCCTCTGCCTCCATTCAATTATTGCCCCCAGTAATTCCTTTGTTTTTTTTATATTGCCGAGAAAATTATCGTCAACAAAAAAAACACTCTGCCTCCAGCCCAGGCTCTTTATTTCCTCAAGTTCCCTTATTACCTGCTCCGGACTCTTTGAGCGCGGCTTTCTCCCGTTCAGGTTAACTATATCGCAAAAATCACAGTCAAACGGACAGCCCCTCGAGGACTGGAGCAGCATCATATAGTAATCCCCGGGGTTAATTAAACTATAGTCAGGAACCGGCGTAAGGCACAGCTCAGGTTTTACCTCAGAGGTATAAACCCTTTTTAATTTCCCTTTTTTAAGGTCTTCCAGGAATAAAGGTATCGTTACTTCACCTTCGTTGAGAATAAAATGGTCAACATCCTCAAACTGTTCATGGAGCGACGTGAATAAAGGGCCGCCCGCCACGGTTTTTACCCCCAGTTTCTTGCACCTGTCAATAACTTCCAGGGCTGATTCCCTCTGGACAATCATTGCGCTTATGAAAACAAAATCCGCCCGGAGTATTTCCTCATCGGGCAAATCAGACAATTTTGACGTATTCAGGTCAACCAGGCGTTTTTCAAACTCCGCCGGAAGGATAGAGGATATTGTCATTAACCCGAGTGGGGGAAAAGATGCCTTTTTGCCGAAAAGGTCTATTATATGTTTTAAACTCCAGAATGTATCGGGACATTCAGGATATACCATTAGAATTTTCATTATGAATTCCGGTTATTCTTATAATTAAGTTTATTTCAAAAACAAAAAGGATAAAAATTTTACATAAAAAATTTTTAGAATGCGTGACGGTTACCTAAAAAACAATCCTGCTGAAATCAGCGATTTTCATAAATTTCTCGTTTAAAAAGCCCAGAAGGTTAAGCCTGTTTTGCTTAATAGCCTCATCACCGTCCATAACCAGCACGTTGTCAAAAAAGTTTTCTATGTAAGGTATTAATTCCTCAACTTCCAGGGCCCGGGCCTTATCCCACAATATTTTCTCTTCTTCTTTCACGAATAATAGCTTATCAGGTATTCCTGTTACTTTTTGGCCTTTCATAATCCTCTGTATCCGGTTGGCAGATTCATGAAATTCCTTATAAGACGGCTTTTTTACGAGTTCTGATACTGTTAAAAGCCTTTGCATAAGCTCTTTAAGGTCAACCAGGGGGTCTTTGGCCCCAAGCGCCGCATCAACAATATCATATTTATACTTTTCATTAAGCGATATTCTTAACCTCTGGGCAAAGAAATCTTTTATCTCAGCGTTATCAATAAATTTTGCCAGGTTAAGGTTTAAATCCTTTTCAATGACTGTCTTGATAATCCCCAGGGCTGCCCGCCTGAGTCCCAGCGGGTCAGCAGAGCCCGTCGGGGCTTTTTTAAGGCTGAAAACACCGGTTATAGTATCCAGCTTGTCCGCAATGCCCACTACCTGGCCGATTATCGAACCGGCAAGCTCACCGTCAGCCGATACCGGCATGTAATGCTCTTTTATACCCTCCGCAACCGTCTCGTCCTCACCGCTCAACCCGGCGTAATCAGCGCCTATTGCGCCCTGGAGTTCCGTGAACTCCCTTACGAGGTTAGTGACCAGGTCAGCCTTGCAGAGCCAGGCCGCGCGCCTGATTTTTTGCTTTATGCCGTCGTCAAGGTTAAGCTCGTCAGCTATTGATGTTGCTAAATCACGGATTCTAAGTGTTTTGTCATAAACAGAGCCAAGCCCCCTCTGGAAAGTAACCCCTTTTAACTCCTCAACCTTCTCTTCCAGGGGCTTTTTAGTGTCTTCCCTGTAAAAGAAAACAGCATCGTCAAGCCGGGCTTTTACCACTTTTTCGTTGCCTTTTCTTATGTTTTCTATATTTGTGTTGTCATGGTTGGCTATGGTTATAAAGTAATTGAGAAGTTTGCCGCCCCGGCCATAAACAGGGAAGTAGCGCTGGTGATAAGCCAGTACAGAAACCGTAACATCTGTTGTAATCTCAAGGTACTTTTCATCAAAACCGCCTATGACCGGAGTGGGCCATTCTACAAGGTTATTAACCTCTTCCAGCAGTTCAGGGGCAATTTTTGCCACTCCTCCCACTGACCCGGCCGCGTCATGGAGTTGTTGGACTATAAGCTCCCGTCTTTTTTCACTATCAGCAATGACTTTAACGCTGTATAAATCATCAAGGTATGTTTCAGCGCCCTGTATTTTCACTGTTTTTGAACTTGAAAACCTGTGGCCATAGGATTCATTACCTGATTTAACGTTGCCGATATTAATCTTCAACTGTTTATCATCCAGAATAGAGACCAGCCACCTTATTGGCCGGGAAAACCTGATTTGTAATTCCCCCCATCGCATAAAATACGGACCCTGCAGCTTTAAAATAATATCCGGGGTTATTGCTTTTAGGACTTCCTCGGCGGGCTTGCCCCGTTCTTTCACTGAGGCCCAGAGATATTCGGCATTGTCCGTTACTTTTTTGGATAAATCCTCCGGGTTTAAGCCCTGCTTCCCGGCAAAGCCGAGCCCTGCTTTTGTCAGTTCCCCTTTTTCATCAAAAGCAATTCTGGCGGGCGGGCCTTTTATTTCCTTAACCAGCCCAGGCTGGTTTTCCGCGAGGTTTTCTATGGTAACGCACAGTCTTCTTGGCGTGCCATAGGTTTTTACCCGGCTAAATTCCAGCCTTGCTTCTTTCAATGCGTCAGAAAACGCCTCTTGTAATTGTTTTTGTCCTGATGTGACAAAGTTATAGGGTAATTCTTCAGTTCCGATTTCCAAAAGATATTTAGACACAATATTTATCCTCTATAAAAGCTATTAAAAAATATTTATATTAATATTATACTAAAAGGAATTAGTTTTTATGCTCTTAATCCAGTTGTTAAAATTACTTTTTACCGAGCCTTTACAATTCCTTATAGCTGTATTTGTTCTTTTTATACCTCTATTAATAAGTATAACGGTCCATGAATGGTCACATGGTTTTACCGCCTATAAATTTGGCGACCCTACACCTAAAAACCAGGGAAGACTCTCTTTTAATCCCTTTAAACACCTTGACCCCGTCGGAACACTCATGCTCTTTATAATCGGCATTGGATGGGCAAAACCCGTTGAAATAAACCCTGATAATATACCCCGGGATTGTAAAAAACTTAAGTTAATGCTTATATCCCTGGCAGGGCCTTTAAGTAACTTTATATTAGGAATATTTTTTTCATTTATACTTTATTTCCGGGTTAAATTTATTATGTTTGAACCTTCTTTAACTGTATTATTACTCAGTTTGCTTATAAGGATAAATTTTGTTCTCGGCATATTTAACCTTTTGCCCATACCGCCGCTTGACGGTTCAAATATAATAGTAAACCTGCTTCCTGACAGGCTCGCAAATGAGTACTTTAAATTAGCGCCTTATCTTTTGCCTGTTTTACTTCTCCTGATAATAACAGGAGGTATAGGTTTTATTTTTGACGTTGCGGATAAAATGCAAGAGGCGGTATTTAAACTTATAGGCTCTTTTTTTGAATATTATACATAATTGAGTCAACTAACAGGTTAAATGACTTTAATTTTCTTATATTTGGAGAGAATTCCCTGACAAGGGCATGCTCTATCATGTTTTTTAAATTCTCAACGGGATTTGATAACTCGCCCGGTTTTTTATCGTCACCCGGGCATAT
>JANQGS010000199.1 GCA_028277195.1 Candidatus Gastranaerophilales bacterium | reverse complement strand
GAATTTAATTCTTAACGCTTTCCTCCCCATTTACAATAACTCCCAAGTTTTATACTTGAAATTATTATATCATATTATTTTATACTTTGCACACTAGAGCGCTCTGGGAGGCAGGGTTGAAATTTATTGCGACGTTGTTTAAAATAAATTAATTAATGGCTAACGGGCCTGAGGGATATGATACACAGGGATATGGAAAAATTTGAACTGTACCATGTTAAAAAACAAATACTTGAAGGTTATAGAGATGCTTCTCAGGGTAAATACTTAAAATCTTCGGGTGATTTTATTAAGGATTTTCAGGAGCTTGAAAATAAGGAAAAAAACGGCTGGTAATGAGGAGTTTTCACCTAACACGCAGGGCTTTGCTTGATATTCGCTCTATTTATGATTATTCTTTTTTTATAACGAAATTGAGGATTTAAGACTTGGAGTTAACTATGACAAAATTGATTAAAGGCAAGGAATTATCAGAAAAAATAGTCGAAAACATATCAGAGGAACTAAAAAACTACACTAAAAAACCCGGGCTAACCGTTATAATCGTTGGTGACAATCCCGCAAGCAGGGTTTACGTCAATAAAAAGAAAAGAACAGCGGAAAATGCAGGTTTTAATTCTGTTGTTATTGAGTTGCCGGAAGACGTAACCCGGGAAGAACTTGAAAAACATATTGACGAGCTTAACAAGGATGAAGCGGTTGACGGCATATTGGTCCAACTGCCTCTTCCAAAGCACATAAACACTTATGATATTCTCGAGAGAATCCTGCCTGAAAAGGATGTAGACGGGTTTCACCCGGAAAATGTCGGTAAGCTGGTTATAGGACTCAAGCCATACGCTGTTTCCTGTACCCCGTACGGTATAATCAGGCTGCTTGAGGAAAATAATATTGAAATAGAGGGCAGGCATGCCGTTATAATAGGCCGCTCTAATATAGTGGGCAAGCCCATGGCCTCACTCCTGCTGAACAGGAATGCAACTGTAACGGTTTGCCACAGCAAGACGGCAAGCCTTAGGAGGGTTTGCATGCAGGCTGATATTCTGGTTGCTGCGGTTGGCAGGGAAAAATTTGTTAAACGTGACTGGGTTAAGCCAGGAGCAGTAGTTATTGATGTGGGCATTAACCGCACAGAAGAGGGAAAGATTGTTGGGGATGTGGATTTTGAGGAGGTATCGGGAAAAGCAGAGTATATTACCCCGGTACCCGGAGGAGTTGGCCCTATGACAATAGCGATGCTGCTGTCCAATACCCTGGAGCTGTTTAAGTTGCACAATGATTTATAGGTTGTAGAATAGGGTTATGAATAAAGTTGTTGCAAAAGAAAAGCTGGAATACTATAAAGGTTTTAAAAACAATCTCTGGACGCTTTTTATTGTTCTTAGCGGAGGAAATGCAGGATTAATCTTAAATCTTGATAATCTTGTTAAAAAATTTTTATTATCATTTGGCGTATCTCTGGAT
This sequence comes from Candidatus Gastranaerophilales bacterium, assembly GCA_028277195.1. Classification (GTDB taxonomy): domain Bacteria; phylum Cyanobacteriota; class Vampirovibrionia; order Gastranaerophilales; family UBA9971; genus JANQGS01. The sequence goes on along the minus strand of JANQGS010000199.1, from coordinate 3,739 downwards.
GTAGCGGTAATTATCGGTATTATTGTATGTATAATAAAAATAAGGCACTATATCTATAAACTAGGAGAATAACATGACTAACTTTGAAATTTTTGCAATAATCGGAATGCTAATTATTACGCTATTATTTTTGGGAATGATGGGATATTTCATAAAAACGTCCCTTCAGGAACAGGATTAAAATGAAACTAATAGGCGAAAACATACATATAATATCGAAAAAGACCCGCACGGCCATAGAAAACAGGGATGAGTCATACATACTCGATATGGCAGAGCGCCAGAAAACAGCCGGGGTAGACTGGATTGACCTGAATATCGGCCCGGCAAAAAAAGGATGGACAGGCACTATGGAATGGCTGTCATCTGTTATGTTAAACAAAATGGACGTAAACCTCTCATTTGATACAACTAATATGTCGGAAATGGAGGCAGGCCTTAAGTCCCACCCGAACCCTGAAAATTGCCTTATAAACAGCACAAGCGGAGACCCCGGCAGGCTTGGGAATATGACCGGCCTGGCCGCTGAATATAACAGCAATATTATAGCCCTGACCCTGAGCAGTGAAACCGGCATACCCAAAGACCCTGACGGTAGGCTGGAAATAGCGTCAGTAATTCTTGAGAGAACAATGGAGCTGGGTATTGATAACCCGAAAATTTTCCTTGACCCCCTGGTGCTGCCGGTAAACGTTGACCAGGCACAGGTTATGGCAGCGCTTGACTCATTAAGGGTATTTAAGGAGTCCTTTGACCCCCCTGTGATGACAACCGTCGGGCTTTCAAACATATCCAACGGCAGTCCGCAAAAAATAAGAAGCATTATTAACAGGGTGTTCTGCGTGATGGCTATGGGTTGCGGGCTTGACTCCGCTATAGTTGACGCCTTTGATGCCGAGCTCTTAAGGGCTATAAGGGTCGTTGAAGCCCAACAGGCGGAGAAGGACTCTGATAACGTGCTTATAGGGCTTTATAACTTAATGCGGGAATTCGGCGAGCTGGAAGATTTGCCTTATAACCGGGATAACCCCGAAGAAGTCGAGATTTATAAAACGGCGGAAATACTTTTTAATAAGAATATTTACGCGCATAATTACGCAGAGTGTTAGAATGCGTTTGGTTAAAAATCTTTAAAAATAGTAAAAAATTTGTTAAAAAATATTCCCTGCTGATTTGTTTGAGATAGTATTTTAAATACATATTAAACTTTTAACTTTTGTTAAATTTTTATTAATAAAGGGAAATAGTTAGTATATAAAATTTTTAATATATATATATGTATATTAAATTCATTACCTCTATACATATTTGTTGAGTATTATATATAAGGAGTACGCCATGCATTCATCAGCACTAACAAAAGAAGAAATTCAGGAATGGAGACGCTCTACGGAAAAAATTACCCTGGAGGAATTCGCCTCAAGACTCGGTAAGTCAACCTGCGCCAGAAAAAAGACAAATGACCTGCATGACCTCCTGTTAAAAAAAGATGATGAGCCCGAAATAATTGAGGAAAACCCTAAACATGAGCCAAAGCCCGATTTTGAGATAAAAATATCATTTGCCAAAAAACTCAACAAACGCGAAGAGTTGGTATTTAACTATTTTTGCAGGAACAGAAAACAAAAGGTAATGGTAAAGGATATTGCCAGAATACTCGGACTGCCCAATGATTATGTTTACAAGTACATTAAGAACCTGCGCTCAAAACTGGTTAATAATAATATACTGGAAAATGCGGACCAGGGCGGTTATATTTTAAATGCCTGATGTTATTCGGGATAATCAATGTAAATAAGCCTGAAGGGCTGACTTCTCACCAGGTAGTGTCAAAACTGAGAAAAACTCTCGGCATAAAACAGGTTGGCCACACGGGAACTCTCGACCCGCTCGCTGTCGGGGTTCTTCCTGTTTGTGCCGGGAAAGCAACAAGGCTGGTACAATACCTGGATACTTCAAAAGCCTACAGGGCGTTTATTTTGCTCGGGGTTGAAACTGATACATATGACATAGAGGGCAATGTAATTGAGCAGAAAACAGTAGAGCCCGATAAAGAACAAATTGCCGGGCTGCTTGAAGGTTTTAAAGGCGAAACAACCCAGACCCCGCCCGTTTATTCGGCTGTGCATTATAAGGGCAAAAGGCTTTATGAATATGCCAGGAAAAACATTGAAGTAAAGGACATACCGCAAAGGCAAATCATAATAAATGACATTAGGCTGGTGAGCATTGAAAATTCGGTTGCAGTGGTTGATATAGAGTGCTCAGGCGGGACTTATATAAGGTCAATAGCTCATGATTTAGGTGAAAAGCTGGGCTATGGGGCATGTTTGAAAAATTTAACCCGCACACGCTCGGGCAAATTCAGGTTAGAGGACAGCTTCACGCTCCCGGAAATAGAAAACAGCCCGCCGGAAAAATTTTTAATACCGCCGCAGAATGTTTTGGACCTTGAAATTATGGAGATAACAGGGGAGCAAAAAAATGAGATATGTAAAGGCAAGTCTATCAGGGCTGACAGGGCGTTTAGCCGGGCAAAGCCTATACAGCTGGTTTACAAGGGTGTTTTGCTCAGCATCGCATGCCCGGAAGACTCCGTAATAAAGCCTGTTAAGGTGTTTTGCGATTAAGGACTGCTTTTCCGGTTTGTAAACCCCTTTATTTTAATTTTTGTATTGTTTTTCAGCTTTCCCGTATCCGTGCGCTTAAGTATAATATCCCCCTCTTTTAACCCCTCCTCAACCAGGACCCTGTTATTATCAAATATTTTCGTCTTTATAAGTATTTTTTTTGCAAAGGAATTGGACTGTTTAAATACATATGCGCTGTTGTTTTCCTCTAAAACAAACTCAGACGGGATTATGATTACGTTTTCGAGTTCCTCCTGGATTATAGTCGCATCAAGCGTCATGCCGACCAGGATTTTAGCTCCATTTTCAACCGGCCTGGTTATCCGGGCCTCAAATGTTCCGGTAAGGGGATTAACCTGTTTTGATATGTAGTATACTTCCTCATTAAAGACCTGCTCGGGGTAGGCGTCAAAAATAACAATTGCTTTCTGGCCCTCCTGTACCAGGTCAAGCTCATCTTCCTCAACTTCCGTGCCCAGGTATATATCCTCAGGCCCGATAAGCCTGAAAAGCGGTTGCTGCGGAGAAACAAGGTCCCCTGTACTTACAAACTGGTCAGTAATAATGCCGGAAATCGGAGCCCTGACAACATAGTTTTTTATTACAGCTTCTATTGCGCCCAGGTTTGCTTCTACTGTTTTAATCTGTTTTTCGTTTTCACTTAGCAGCTCTTTCAGCCTCTGCCTTTTCAGCGTTCTTTCTTCGAGCTCTCTTTTACTTACAGCGCCCAGTTCAAACAATTTTTCATACCTCTCTTCATCAAGCCTGGCGTCTTCGAGGTCAAATTCATTTTTCCTTAATGTTATCCGGGCTGTTTCCAGCTTTGAGCGGGCGGCTGCAACTTCTTTATTAAACTTGGACCTGTCCAGCCTTGCAAGTACCTGGTTTTGTTCAACAGAATCCCCGGCTACTACAATTAATTCCTCTATTATTCCCGTTATTGTTACTGTTATTTCAACGTCTTCCGTTGTTTTAACCGTTCCGGTAACCGTAACCCCCTTTACAGCGTTTTCTTTTCCTATTTTTAACGCGCTGCACCCGACCCCTCCCAGGAAAAACCAGGCCGGGAATAACGCCATGGCCATAAAAAAAACAACCGCAATAATTTT
>JANQGS010000147.1 GCA_028277195.1 Candidatus Gastranaerophilales bacterium | reverse complement strand
AAATGAGTTAGTTTTCTTAAAATCGGAAGGACTCTGTTTTTTTGATTGAGTATCAAAAAAATGGAGGGAGCCCGACTTTAAGAAAACGTCGCTCTCTGTGCGAAAATGCGGACATGCGCCAGCGGGAATGAACATTCGTTCCCGGCAAAGCCTGCCGCCTGCTTCGCAACTTACGCATACCGATTTAAGTTAATTAATTTCATTTTAAGATTACTTATTGAAATCGGTATAAATTTAAAATTTTTAAAAATCAGTTTTTGATTATTTTATAATACCTTTATGGAGCAGAATAAAAAAGGTAAGTTATTTGTTGTTTCAGGCCCTTCCGGTGTCGGCAAGGGCACTCTGGTCAATCTCTTAAAAACAAGGCATCCTGAGCTGGTCCTGTCTGTATCGGCCACTACAAGAAAACCCCGGCGAGGAGAGAAAAACGGCATGCATTACTTTTTTGTGCAAAAAGAAGTTTTCCTCGACAGGGTAAATAAGGGTAAATTTATTGAATGGGCTGAATTTGCGGGCAATTATTACGGGACTGACAGGGCTTTTGTCGAGGAAAACCTGGACAAAAGCAGGCATGTCCTCCTGGAAATTGATGTTAAGGGCGCACTGCAGGTTAAGGAAAAAATGAACAGCGCTATATTGATTTTTATTGAGCCCCCGTCAGTCGAGGAATTAAAAAAACGTCTTTTTAAGAGAAAAACCGACTCTGGGAATGAAATTCAAAAAAGGCTTAATATAGTAAAGAGCGAACTGGATAAAAAGCACAGGTTTGATTATTCCCTGGTAAACAAGTGCCTGGAGCAGGCTTACGCTGAACTTGAGAGATTAGTATATGGAGCTTAGGAACAAAAAAATACTGCTTGGAATAACCGGGGGCATTGCCGCTTATAAGACTTGCGGGCTAATAAGGCTGTTAATAAAGGCGGGAGCTGACGTTAAAGTTGTTTTAACCCCGAACGCCGGGAATTTTGTAACTGAGACAACCCTGAGAACATTGACGAAAAACCCGGTATACACAGACCGGTTCAGTGAGTTTGAATGGAAGCCCGAACATATAAGCCTGGCTGATGAAGCGGACTTATTCGTTATTGCGCCGGCTTCGGCCAATACTATAGGTAAAATAGCAAACGGGATATGCGATAACCTCCTGACATCATTAGTTGCGGCTTTTGATAAACCCGTGGCGGTCGCCCCTGCCATGAATTGCAAGATGTGGGGAAATAAATTTGTCCAAAAAAATATATCCACCCTGGAAGAAACGGGATTTTATATCATTAATCCCGAACAGGGCAGCCTGGCATGCGGGTATGAGGGCGACGGAAGGCTTGCGGGAATTGATAAAATATTCAAAAAAACCTGTGAATTATTGCAGGAGGAGCAGTTCTTAAAAGGCAAGAAAATATTAATCACGGCAGGCGGTACAAAAGAACCCATTGACCCGGTCAGGTACATAGGCAACAGGAGCTCCGGGAAGATGGGGACCGCCCTGGCCAATGCGGCGGCTAATTATGGCGCGGAGGTATGCCTTATCCGTTCCGAAACTGCCCGGGATATGCTTGAGGACGTGATGAGGGAATTCCCCTCCTGTGACATGCTCATAATGGCGGCGGCTGTAGCTGATTACAGGGTAAAGGAATCCTCCGGGACAAAAATAAAAAAGCAGGATAAAGAGGAGATAACGCTCGAACTGGTTAAAAATCCCGATATCCTGCTTGAGGCAGTAAAAATAAAGTCACCGGGACAAATAATAGTGGGATTTTGCGCTGAAACAGAAAGCATTGTGGAAAACGCCCTTGAGAAGCTGCGCCGGAAGAACCTGGATTTTATCGTTGCAAATGACGTTTCCGACCCGGAAACAGGTTTTGGGAGTGATTATAACGCTGTCACCATAATTGACAGGGAAAATAAAAACATTAAAACGGTTGATAAGATGCACAAAAATGACATTGCAAAAATAATATTGAAATATTTGTTAAAAAATTAGAAAATATAAGATATAATGCTATAATATATAAATGAGAGGTAAGAAAGGAGAAAAGCCATGGCAAAAGTATTAATTTCAATGCCTGATGAATTCCTGGAGAGAATAGATAACGTTGCGACTAATGAACAGCGCACCAGGAGTGAACTTATCAGGGAAGCCCTCAGAAACTATATAAGAAGGAACAGCCTGTTTAACAGGGAATTAAGCGAAAAAAGAGCGGAAATTCTTGAAAATATGTTGGACTAAATGCCTGAAGATATTTATGAACATATCAGGGAACAAGCTCCCTTTAAGTTTGAATTTATTGATGAAAATGATAACTATTACAAACTGGATAGTTACATTAAGAAGCTCCATGATGATTATATAGTGGTTACACCTCCGGATGACGGTGATGTTGATATAAACATCCCGGGTAATGCGGAGGTAAACCTTATTTTTCCCCTGGATAACGGCATTTTAATTGCCCAGTGTACCGTGCTTGGCCGGGAGGCAGGAATGAAACCCGGAGTGCTGTTGAGTTTTCCGCATAATACAAGGGTGCTTGAAAGAAGGGAGTATATAAGAGTCCCTATAAAGCTACGGGTCGAGATAACCTTTTATTCGGACCAATTTTATACCGACAGGAAGTCATTTTTCGCTATAACAAAGAATATAAGCGCCAGCGGAATAGCTTTTTATCACAGAGAGCCCATAGAAAGCTGCTATGATATCGGATGCAAAATATACCTGAGCGATGAAAACCCCAGGGCCGTTGAAACCAGGAATAAACTCATATATTCCCAAAAAATAAAAATCAAGAACGAAACAGTATTCCTGACAGCCCTGTCATTTACTTCTATTTCAGAGGGGGATTCCGCAAGAATAGTGAAAGAATGCTTTAAATACCAGGTAAGGCATAAGAAAATCAAGAGTTACTGATAGTCAGGGCGGTTACATCCCTGATACCGAAGTTAACGGAAGTTTGACACCTTAAAAAAAAGGGATTCAGTTATATCAAGCTTTTTGGCGATTTTTTGGAATAAACGTAGGTACTCAGTAACTTGATTTTT
>JANQGS010000120.1 GCA_028277195.1 Candidatus Gastranaerophilales bacterium | reverse complement strand
TTCGCTTACGCAAAACCGGTCATAGGAAGCAACGCGGGCAGTATTCCCGAATTAATAACCCATAACCTTAATGGACTGATTTTTAACGCCGGGGACCACAGGGCCCTCGCATCCTGTATGCTAAAGCTCTATAATAACCCGGCTCTCACGCAGGAAATGGGAATGAACGGCCATCAAAAATTGCCGGAGTATAACGCACAGGAGCATTTCTCAAAACTGTCCGGCCTGTATGGGGAAATATGTAATTAGTAACTACTGTTTATTCTTAAATTCCTGATGGAAACACTCGGCAAAAGTGTGGTATATTATTAACCATGCGTTTATCGAAAAAACATGACCTCCCCGGGGTCTTAATAGTAGTGGAAGGAGTTGACGGCTCCGGAAAAAGCACCCAGATTTCGCTCTTAAAGGACTGGCTCGTCTCCACGGTGGAAGATGTCATATTTACCGAGTGGAACTCATCCCGGATTATCTCCGATACCACTAAAAAAGGCAAAAAGAAAAACCTGCTGACCCCGAGAACGTTTTCCCTGTTGCATGCGGTGGACTTTGCCGACCGGCTTGAGCAGATAATTGTGCCGGCTTTAAAAGCCGGTTTTATAGTGCTGGCTGACAGGTATGTATATACCGCGTTTGCAAGGGATGTGGCAAGAGGTGTTGACCCCGGATGGGTAAGGAATATGTACGGGTTTGCGATTAACCCTGACCTGGCATTTTATTTTCACGTGCCTGTGGAGGTTTCCCTGGAGAGAATTTGCTCTAACCGGGCCCCAAAATTTTATGAGGCGGGCATGGACCTCAACTTAAGCCCTGACCCGTATGAAAGCTACAGGATTTTCCAGGGCAGGGTCATAAGCGAGTATGACAAAATGGTTGAGGAGCATGGACTGGTAAAAATTGATGCCAAGGAAACCATTCATAACCAGCAGGTTATCATCAGGGATATTGTGGAAAAGGCTTTGGAGGAAAAGGGAATTAGAGTTTGAATATTTATGAAAAGAGAACTTAAAAACCAATCAGAAAAAGGTTACCCCGGGCTTTTAATAGCCATAGAGGGCACTGATGGCGCAGGCAGGTCAACCCAGATTGAAATATTAAGGCAATGGCTCGCCATTGAAGGTTACGGGGTTGTCACGAGCGAGTGGAAAACCTCAAACCTCATAGCAAAGGCCATTGACCAGGCAAAAGAGAGAAACCTCCTGCATGCTTATACTTTTAGCCTTTTATACGCATCGGATTTTGCTGACAGGCTGGAGCATATTATTATGCCGGCATTAAAAGCGGGGTTGATAGTTTTAACCGACCGATATACCTATACAGCTTATGCAAGGGACGTTGTAAGGGGCGTTAGCCCTGAGTGGATAAGGAGGTTATATGATTTTGCGCCTGAGCCTGATTTGGTGTTTTACCTTAAAATGCCGGTAGAGGCCCTGCTCAAGAGGATTATTGCCACAAGCGGCCTGGATTATTATGAATCCGGGCGTGATATAGGTTTGAGTACCGATTTTTACGAGAGTTTTAAGATTTACCAGAGGAAAATTCTTGAGGAGTATTCAAAAATGGAAAGGGAGTATAATTTTGAGACAATTGACGGTACTCTTTCCGTGGAGGCAATTCAGGACAGGTTACGCAAAAATATAAGGGAGTGTATAGATTCCGGGGTTATTCGGTAAGGAATGGCTAAAATTAATTTAAGCAACATTCCCCATAGCTATATTACGGCTGTATTTATCACCTCATTACTGCTTGTTTTCACGGCGCTGTACCCTGAGGGGGTACTGAATTATATTAAGTTAATAAACACTTTTATTTTTGAAAATTTCGGGAATTTTTATTTATGGTTTGTTTTTATTGCCCTGATAGCTTTTGTGGGTATCGGGATTTCCCCCCTGGGCAGGATAAGGATTGGGGGAAAGGGTGCAAAAAGCGAGCATTCATTTTTTTCCTGGTTTTCAATGCTTTTTTGTGCGGGCATGGGGATTGGGCTTCTTTTCTGGGGCGGTGCAGAGCCCCTTTATTTTTTTATGAACCCGCCCGTGGAAGGGACTGTTACTCCCGAACAAAGGGAAATAACGGCTTTTAAACTCGCGTTCCTTCACTGGGGGCTGCATCCCTGGGCAATATACGGGTTTACCACGCTGGCTATATGTTTTTTCAGTATGAATTTAAAAAAGGGCATGTATTTTAGTTCCTATTTAACGGACAAATTGAGTAATCCCGGCCCGGCAGGCAAAATTTTCAGGGGAATTATCGACAATATTATTATTCTTGCGATTTTATTCGGCATAGTAGCTTCGTTCGGGATGGGGGTATTGCAGTTTGAGGGTGGGCTGGAGTCGTATTTAGGGTTTGAAAAGTCAATATCACTTGAGATACTTATAATTTCAGGAGTCACGGCATGTTATATGATATCCGCCATGCGGGGCTTAAACAGGGGTATAAAGGTTTTGAGCAATATCAGCATGGGTTTGTGTTTCTTTTTGTTGGCCGCGATAATTTTTGTGCTGCCTTTTGGTGAATATTTCGGGGTTTTAACCAGGGCGGTTTCCTCCTATATTTACAATATAGCCGGGCTTAGCATCGGCAACCTTGATTTTAAGAGCCCGTATTTTTTGAGGGAATGGACCGCAAAATACTGGACGTGGTGGATTGCCTGGGCGCCTTTTGTGGGGGTATTCACAACATTTATTTCCAGGGGCAGGACGGTCAGGGAGCTTGTGTTTTCAATGCTGTTCGCGCCTGCGCTGTTTAGTATTATATGGTTCGGCGTGTTTGGCAAGGCTGCCATAGTGTTGCAGGCGGAACCGGGTTTTATCGGCGCGACAATCAATTATGACAATGTTAACACCGTTTTATTCAGGTTAATAAACACCCTGTTTTCATCACCGTTTTTTAACCTGCTCGGGCTTTTACTGGTGTCTGTTTTCTTTATAAACTCAGCGGACTCGGCCACATATACGCTTGCGGCAATGACGGATAAGGAGAATAATATGGAGAACCCGCCTTTGTTCCTTAAAATAAGCTGGGGAATAACGTTTTCGGTATTAACGGCTATTTTCCTGTTTACCGGGGGCCTTGAAATACTGCAATACATTACTCTTATAGCGGTATTGCCCTTTTCCATAATTTTATTGATTGTATTTATAAGGCTTTTAGCGGAAATGACAGATTATTACAGAATGAAATACAGGAATGAGTCATGAAATTAGGATTAAATGTAATAAATAGAGCCGTAGACAGGGTAAGGCAATTGCCCCCGAAGGAAAAGGAAAAATGGGCGGAAATGGCTATAATATGGGGAGTTCCCACTGTTGCCGTGCCTTCTTTAAGGTATGTTAATGATGCTGATAAGCCCGAGAATATCAGGAAAGAACTTTTTTTAAGGGATTTTGCGGGTTATTCGATTGGCTCAGCCATATTTTTAGGCGGCCTGTGGTTTTTAAGTGAAAAAGTCAAAAAGGTAAAGAACCTCACCGCAATAGCTATAGCCAGCACTGCATCTGCCGTATGGTGCGGTTTTATTGACCCGAAAATATCCAAATTGCTTACCAGGGTAGAGGCCAGGACGACAAAATTGCCTGCTCGAAAGCTGGATATAGAGGCTTCTTAAATAAAATCTTCCGGTTTAAAACCTGTCAGTTTATTATGTACAAATTTAAAAAGTTTATTGGTAAGGGGATTTGAGTGTTTTGAATCGAGAAAAGACGGCTTTGACTGTTTTTCCTTTGACAAAGACTTAAAATTCACGTATTCAACCTTATCTTTATCTTTTTGCTTCATTTTATATTATTTTATTCATTTTTTTTTATAAAAAAAACATCTACTACTTATATAAAAACATTAAAAAGGTTAAAATTTCAATTAAATAACATTTTCTTAACAAACTATTACATAGTTAAGTTAATTTTGTCATTCTGAACTTGATTCAGAATCTCATGAGACCCCGGGTCAAGCCCGGGGTGACATCGGACAAAATTAACTTTGTTGGATATATTAGGTGAATAA
>JANQGS010000006.1 GCA_028277195.1 Candidatus Gastranaerophilales bacterium | reverse complement strand
GGCGGGGCGATTCTAAACGATAGTTCAATTTTCACAATAACAGACAACGCCACCTTCTCCGGCAACACTGCAGGTGCTTACGGCGGGGCGATTGCTAACAGAAATAACTCAACTTTCACAATAGATGGCGGAGCTGATTTTACCGATAACAATGCAGAAGATGACGCTGGAGCTATTTTGAATTTAGCTAGCTCTACCGTAAATTTAAATAACGGGGCAGCCTTTATAAATAATTCATCAAACGATTCCGGCGGGGCTATTCAAAATAATTCAAATTTTTTAATAAACAAAGGAGCAGTGTTTAATAATAACTCCGCAGGCAATGTAGGTGGGGCATTTTCAAATCTTTCAGGTGGTAACTTTACACTAAACAACGGCGCAACTTTCACTAATAATTCAGCAGGAGGAAGCGGCGGAGCAATATATAACTATAATACCTCCACCGTAAACCTCATAGCCCGCACAAAACCGGTAATATTTACCGGCAACACAGCTAACGGCTCGGCAAACGCCGTGCATATGCGCAACAGCTCGGTAATGAACCTCAACGCCTCTAATAGTGCCGGTGTTGTGTTCAATGACCCCGTTACAGGCGAGGGAAACAACAACATAGTAAACATAAACGCCACATCAGCGGAAAACGCCCTCATCCCCGCGGATGCCCCCGCCTCGGGCAAAATAACCTTCAACGCTGACATGACCGGCTTCAATAACTCGGGAAGCTCAGGCAATACCATCAATCTCCACCGGGGCACACTCGGCATAACAAAAAATTGCTCATTCCACGATACTTTATTGTTTAACGCAATGCCGGGCTCTACCCTCGACCTGGCAAACGGGTATATTAACAGCATATCCCTTGGCACAGCCAACATAAACAACATGAACCTGGACATAGACGTTGATTTGGCCTCTAAAACAGCCGACACCATCAGTGCGACAGCCATTGACACAAACAATACCGTAACCCTCTCCTCCCTTACACTGCTGGATGAAGGCAACGGCAGCGGAGGCACTGTTGCGGTCGACCCGGAAAACAAATTCTCCATAACCCTGGGCAGTAATGCGAACAAAGCCTCCGGGGCAGTATATAACTACAATGTACGCAATAACGGCAACGGCACAATCTCCCTGTCCCGGGGCAATATCAACCCCTCCGTACAGGCGGCCTCCGCTGCCGGGCAGAACGCTTACCTTAATGTTGCCAACGTGCATAATATTGTGCTTAACAGGTCGGTAGATACCTTTAACACGCTTAATATGATAAAAAACAGGACAGGGATTGACTATAAATTCCTGAACAAGCTGGCGTTAGCCGAGGGAAACGCAAAATACTCAAAACTCTACGGCAGGATAGAAGAGGGTTCATACTGGTTCAGGCCGTTTAACTCCCTTGAGAGCATAGACCTGTCCAACCTTGGCGCAAAAGTTGATACCGTAAGCTATGGTGCGCTTGTTGGGGGAGATTTTCCTCTTTTTAAGCTAAGAAGGGGTTATCTTGGAACAGCGAGTCTTTACGGTGGTTTCTCCGGAGCTTCGCAGAAGTACTCTTCTATTAAGCAGCAGCAGAGCGGAGGTTTACTGGGCATAAGCGGGTCTGTTTACAGGAAAGATTTTTACACTTCTGTTTCAGCGAATGCGGGTGGTTTTGGCGTTGTTGAAAACATCAGGAACTTCGGTTCGTCGCTATACGGTATGTTAACGGGCTCTGTTGCGTCGGAGGCCGGGTATACATTCAATTTGCCGTGGGATTTAATGTTGCAGCCAAACGGCAGGATAGGTTACACGTTTGTTATTAGCGAGGATTACACGAATGCAAGAGGCGCCAGGATTAATTCAGGACCTTTGCATGTGCTCCAGCTGTCCCCGGGGTTGAAGTTAATGAAGGGAATAGGGGACTGGCAGGTGTATCTTGCGTCAAAAACGGTGTTCAACGTGCTTAATGAGTTTAATGTAAGTGCGAATGAGGTTGTTTTGCCCGAGGCAAACATTGGCACGTATACCGAGTACGGGGCGGGGTTGCAGCGATACGGTGATGATGATAAATTCGGCGGTTTTCTTGAGGTAATGGTCAGGAACGGCTCGAGAACAGGCGTCAACTTCCGCTTCGGCATCAAGTTCTTCCCGGGGCGCGAAAGGTTGTAGGGGGGTTATTAAACCGATAACATTCGCTCTATTGCCCTGTATGCCATGCGGCGCAGCTCAGGCTCAACAAAAATCTCGTGCCGCTCTTTTTCCAGGGAAATTAAGATATCCTCAAGCGTATTCCACTTCATATTTTCACAAATCGCTTTTTCCGATACCAGTATGAACTCTTTTTCCGGCAAATCCCTTTGTAATCTTTCCACAACCCCTTTTTCGGTTGCTATTATAAAGGTTTTTGCGCTGCTTTGCCCGGCTCTTTTCATGATGCCTGAGGTGCTGCCTATAAAATCGGCCAGCTTAATAACTTCCATGTGGCACTCCGGGTGCACAAGCACTTCAGCTTCCGGGCATTGACTTTTCAATGCCCGGATATCCCCTGGCATAATCCTCATATGCGTCGGGCAATAACCGTAATAGGAGATTATTTGCTTATCCGGCAACTGCGAAGCCACATAAGCGCCAAGCCCCCTGTCAGGAACAAAAAGAACCCTTTTACCCGGCAGCGAGTTTACCACTTTTACGGCGTTTGCGCTTGTGCAGCAAATATCTGACTCCGCCTTAATTCCTGCGGTGGAATTTACATAACAAACCACCGGTACGCCGGGATATTGGGCTTTAAATTTTCTTAATTCCTCTGTGTTAATCATATCCGCCATTAAGCACCCGGCTTCCAGCCTTGGAAGGAGGACTTTTTTTTCGGGGGAAAGGATTTTTGCGGTTTCAGCCATAAAATACACTCCCGCAAAAACAATAATATCAGCGTCAGTTTCAGCGGCTTTGCGGCTAAGATACAGTGAATCCCCCACAAAATCGGCAACTTCGTCTATTTCAATGTTCTGATAGCAATGTGCGAGTATTACAGCATTTTTTTCCTTTTTAAGGATATTAATTTTATCTGTAATTTTAGGCATTTAAGTGTTTTTTTCCTTATATTTTCAATAATTTTAGCCCGACCTTTTTGTCTTTGTAAACATGAAAATTAATAATTTCTTAAAAACTGCCATAAATAAATATATTTTTTGTTAATATGTTGTAGGTTAGGAAAAAAGGAGCTTGAAAATGGACAAATACGTTTGCACGATTTGCGGTTATGTTTACGACCCGGCTGAAGGGGACCCGGATAGCGGGGTAGCTGCGGGAACAGCTTTTTCTGAGTTATCTGATGACTGGGTATGCCCTCCATGCGGCGCTACAAAGGATTTATTTGAAAAAAAATAGGTAAAACATATGGAGCACTATATTTGTTCAATTTGCAGCTATATTTACAACCCGGAAAAAGGCGACCCGGAAAGAGGCATAGCGCCCGGCACACCTTTTGAGCAGTTGCCCGGTGACTGGGTATGCCCTCCGTGTTTTGCGCCAAAGGAACTATTTGCAAAGGAGATTTAAATGGCGGTTTTAAAGGTTAAGGATGATATATTCTCAATAGGAGCAATAGACTGGCACAGGCACCTGTTTGACCAGTTAATACCCCTGCCGCACGGCACAAGCTATAATTCCTTCCTGGTAAAAGGAAGCGAAAAAACAGCCCTGATTGACACGGCCTATGCGCCAAAACTCAATGAGTTCCTCTCTAACCTTAAAAAATTGCAAATTGACAGGCTGGACTACATTGTAGCAAACCACGCAGAGCCTGACCACTCCGGGGCAATACCCGCCGTGCTTGAAATCCACCCTGAGGCGAAAATCCTGACCAATGCAAAATGCAAGGAACTCCTTCAGGCCCATTTGAAAATAAGTGAAGACAAATTTATTACTGTAGATAACTCAACAGTTATTTCACTGGGCAATAAAACCCTTAAATTTATGATTTCACCCTGGGTGCACTGGCCTGATACAATGTTTACCCACCTGCCGGAGGATAAAATAATATTTACCTGCGATTTTATGGGTTCGCATATAGCGACCAGCGAGCTTTATGCGGTTAATGAGGGAGCTGTTTATGAAGCGGCCAAGCGTTACTATGCCGAAATAATGATGCCCTTCCGTCCACAGGTAAAAAAATACTCTGAGCAGCTCAAAAATATGGATATTGAAATAATTGCGCCAAGCCATGGCCCGCTCTATAACAGGCCGGAATTTATTATTAGCGCATATGCTGACTGGGCTTCAGATAAGGCCAAGCAGGAAGTAATTATTCCTTATGTGACAATGTATGAAAGCACAGGGAAAATGGTTTACCATCTTTTTGACAGGCTTATGGAAAAGGGAATTAAGGTAACTCCCTTTAACCTGCCGGAAAGTGACCTTGGAGAGCTGGCTGTTGCAATGGTGGACGCGAATGTAATAGTTCTAGGCACTTCAATGGTTCTGGCCGCACCTCATCCCGCCGCTGTTTACGCTGCCTCGATTATTAACTCCCTCAAGCCAAAGGCAAAATACTTCTCAGCAATAGGGTCGTACGGATGGGCAGAGCAGCTCGGGGACAAAATGGGCGAGCAGCTAAAGGGATATATGCCTTCGTTAAGGGCTCAAATGCTTACCCCTGTTTTTTCAAAAGGATTGCCGGGGAGGGAAACCTTTAACAAATTGGACGAGCTGGCAGATGAGATTTATAATAAAATTCAGGAATAAAAAGGGTTTAAATTTTTGTAACATGAAAACACTTTTAGCGTTAGCCGCAATTTTTTTAACCGGTTCAGCCTCTGCCGAGGGGTATATGCTGCCAAAATCATTTTCAATAAAAAATACTGAGCTTACCCCCGTTGAGGAAAAAAAACCTGAAACCCCGGTTACTGTTGATATATCACTTATCAGCCTTATCAGGAACTTTGAATATGATTATGCGAGTACGTTTAAGTCCACACTAAGCACCCTGTTGCAGTTTAACATTATCCCTGTTGATTATGACAGCGCAAGGGGCTGGATAAAGGCACGCAGCGAATCCGGCAGGGAACTTTTTATATTGCTCCTGCCCTCGCGGGAAAAGTTGACCCATGTGCGTATTACCCCTGCTGACGGGCGTTATGACATTTCAGCCGAACTGGTTAATGATATATTTAAGGCAATAGAAAGAAGTCTTTACAGCGGGGTTTAGGTGACACAGGTTAAAATCCTTATTAATAAAGGGGGTTGGCCTTCATATAAAGATGTTATATAGATTTCCAAAAATTATTTTTTTTAATTGTACAATAATTTTGAAAACAAAATAGTGTATTATATACATCCTTAAAAGAGCAAGCCAAACTTATGATTACTATAGCAACAAACCCTATAAAACAATCTGCGGAAGAGAAAAATTTTGTAAACAAAATTACTGATATAATAAACAGCGTTGGTTTTATTAGCGAAAAAAGCAGGAATTATACTTTATCAGGTAATATATCCTATTTACTGGAAGTTTCTGAGAACTCAGGACCTGCAATCAAAAGTAAAATCGAAAATTACCTGGTCAAACTCGGCAAAAAAGCCGTTCCGGGGTTGATAGAGGCTTTATATGATACTTCAGGCCCGACAAGGGGAATGGTTGCAATGGCTCTTATAAGAATAGGCAGACCCTCGGTAAGATACCTTGAGCGTACTGCTGAAAATAACCCTGAGCTCAACTGGATTTCTGATTATATAATTAATGAAATTGAGGGTTCAAAAGTATTTATCACGGAAAATCCCCTGGAAACAGCGCTCGCAAGCTAGCGTTCATTGCCGGGAATGAAAAGTTTATTTGATAAAAAAAAACTGAAAAATTTGTCCTTAAAAAACCGCTTTATCCGCTCGGCAACCCATGAAGGACTTGCGGATAAAAAAGGCGGCATAACTGATAAACTTATCAGGGTTTATGAAAACATTGCAAAAGGCGGGGTATCAACTATTATTACCGGGTTTGCCTTTGTTCTGGAAGGAGAACCGTCCAGCTCGGGAATGATTGGCGCTTGCGATGATATTTTTATCCCGGGGCTCAGGGAACTTACTGAAACTGTCCGTAAAAACAATGCAAATATAATCCTGCAACTGGCAGAAGGTGGTTCCCAGGCCAAATTTAACCTTAAAAACCGTACAGTCTATGGTCCGTCCGCTGTAGAACACAGGTTTACCGGCATAACCCCGATTGAAATGAGTTCCGGCGATATAAAAAAACATGTAAACGCTTTTGGGGATGCTGCCCTAAGAGCGCAAAAAAGCGGTTTTGACGGCGTACAGCTTCATGCGGCGCATGGGTATCTCCTGAGCCAGTTTTTAAGCCCTTATTACAATAAGCGTACAGATATTTACGGCGGCAGTATTGAAAACAGGGCCAGGATAATTTTTGAAGCCTATGAAAAAATGCGAGAACAAACCGGCGGGGACTACCCGGTTTCAATAAAGATAAACTGTTCGGATTTTATGGGGGATGAGGGTTTGACCTTTGAAGAGAGCGGGTTTGTGTGCAAAAAGCTCGACGAAATGGGTATAGACCTCATTGAAATTAGCGGAAATGTCGGATTTAACCCCGTATCACCCGAGGTAATCCGTCCCGGTATCCGTAAAGACAGCTCAAAACAGTGCTATTTTTCCCAATACGCCAAGATTATTGCTGATGAAACACTCTGTCCTGTTGCGGTTGTAGGAGGCAACAGGGATTACGCCTTAATGGGCAACATTCTTAATAATTCAGGCATTGAATATTTTTCTCTTTGCAGGACTGTGTTATGCGAGGCTGATATTGTGAATAAATGGGAGGAAAATCCTGGTTATGAGCCCCGGTGTGTATCCTGCAACAAGTGCTGGTCTTTAAAAGGCAATCTATGTATATTTAACAGAAATAAACCGGAATAATCCTATATTACTTCTTAATCTTATAGGACAGTTCCCGGTTTTTTTGAGGGGGCTGCTCTTCTTCCTCATCGTGCAAATCAGCAGTCATAGCAGCCATTGACTCGGCTTTTAGCTCAGAAAGATGTTTCTGGCCGTTTTTCACTATTTCATGCATTTCCCCGAGGTCTTTATCAAGGTTGGACAGAACGGATTCAGCGTATTTATCAGCGCCTTCCCTTATTTTAATGGCTTCGTTTATGGAGGCCATTCTTATCTGTTCCGCCTCCTCCCTGGCTTTATGCCTTATCATTTCAACCTCTGAGACAACTTCCTCCCTGATTTTATTGGCCTCAGCCTGCACAGCGTTTAATAACTCAGACTCGCTCAACATTTTTTCAGCATGGTTTCTGGCTTCTATTAGCATGGTTTCTGCTTTTTTCCGGGCTTCTGACTGGATTTCCTCGCTTTTTCTGATTATGCTGTGTGCTTCCTGGATTTCCCCGGGAATGGATGTCCTTATCTTGTCCAGAACGTCAATAACTTTTTCATGGTTTACTACTATAAGAGGAGAAAACGGGACAGGTGCGCCTTTTAACACCATCATTTCCAGCTTGTCCAAAAGTTTGTAAATACTGTTTACTGACATAATTCACTCCATTTTATTATCTGTTTTATATTTTTCAAAGTATTTTTGCACGGGCTCGGGTACTAATTTTGAAATATCACCGCCAAATCTGGCGATTTCCTTGACAATGCTTGATGATACAAAGTTGTTTTCCACGCTGGGAACAAGGAATATAGTATCAACATCAGGGTTAAGGCTCTTGTTTGTCTGTGCCATCTGCATTTCATACTCAAAATCAGATACGGCCCTTAATCCCCTTATGAGCACCTGTGCGTTCTTTTTTGTCGCATATTCGACTGTAAGGCCCTCATAGCTGTCTGTTTCTATGTTTTTAACGGTTTTTACGGATTCTTTTATGAGCTCTATCCGTGTTTCCGTAGAGAAAAAGGGATTTTTTTCCTTGTTGGTAAGTATAACAACAATAACTTTTTCAAAAAGCATTGAAGCCCTTAATAGAACCTCATAATGCCCGTTTGTTATCGGGTCAAAACTTCCCGGGTAAATTGCTGTTACCAATGCCCTCTCCGAATAAAGTCATAATTCTAATTAATAATATAATACAACTAGATGATTTAGCAAATTAATATTGATAATAATATTTCCATAAGAGCCAAATTTGTATATATAGTTTTATCTGGGAGGAGAAATTTTGCAAAAAGCTGTTAGTTTAAAAGAGTTGCCTAAATTATTCATTGCAGCGGGAATGACCATGCCCGAACTCTGTGAATATCTCGGGGTTTCAGAAGAGCTGATAAGGGAATGGGAAAAGTTTTTTAACTTATTCCCCGATAACAATGCGCAAAAAGAAAAAAAATACTCGGAAAAACGTATAAGGGACTTCATTAAAATAAAAGATTCCGTTGAAAAAGACACTCCATTGCATGAAATCAGGAGAAAACTGTTTAAAATCAATATTGCCCCTGCGGTTAACCCGTTTGAAAACACGTCTAAAGTGGTTGAAATTAAGGATAATAAAGGGGATTTTACCCCGGCATTTAATGAGGAAAATAT
This sequence comes from Candidatus Gastranaerophilales bacterium, assembly GCA_028277195.1. Classification (GTDB taxonomy): domain Bacteria; phylum Cyanobacteriota; class Vampirovibrionia; order Gastranaerophilales; family UBA9971; genus JANQGS01. The sequence continues at coordinate 3,489 of JANQGS010000006.1, read as the reverse complement.
AATTAAGCCTTTTCTTACCCAGATAAACAGGGCTAATGAGAGAATTGGCGAGCTCATCCTCGAAAAAGCCAGGCTCGTAGAAGAAACCGCAATAGAAAAAGCAAATTTAATATCAGAGATTAAAATCCTGCAGACAAGGAACACGGACCTGGTTTCAGAGAAGGACAGGTTGCTTGAGGTTATAAAGGAAAAAGAAGAGCAGTTTAAAAAGTCCTCAGCCCAGGAAACAACCCTTGCAGAGGCATTAAATCGCTCTCATGAAATGCTCAGGCAAAAAGAAGATGATATATCGCACATAAAGAGCCGGGTTGAATTATATGAGCAGTCTCTCAGGGAAAAAGACAGCATAATTTATAACCAGAGCATTGAAATAAATAACCTGCTCGAAAAGCAGAACAAGAAGTGGTGGCATTGTTTAAGGGATATTTTCTTTTAAATGGGATAAGAAGAAAGCTATTTTGTTCTATGACTTTAACTTAACTATGCAATAGTTTAAAACTCAATCAATTCAACTTCTGCCAGCAGTGCTGCACCGATTAATCCCGCATAGTTCTCGAACTTTGCCGGGAGGATTTTTGTCCGGGCCATAACAACCCTGTTTTTTACCTTTTTATCCAGCAGTTCATAATCGGCAATCCTTGCCATGCCCCCGCTCAGTATAATGCTCTCCGGCTCAAAAATGTTTATCAGGGCTGCTAAACCCATTGATACATATTCTTCCCACATATCATGGTCCTTGTATTTATGGTATGCGGTGCCTGAGGCGTATGCTTCCCAGCAGTCCCAGTTCCCGCAGGTGCATTTCCTTTTCTTTTCCGGGGTAATTGGTATATGCCCTACCTCTGCGGCTGCTCCGGTTGTGCCTTTTAATATTTTTCCCTCAACTATAATGCCCCCGCCAATACCTGTTCCGAGCGTTATTGTAATTGTATTCCCGTGGTTCTTGGCGTTTCCTGCCCTGAATTCGGCATAGGCGGCTGCGTTTGCGTCATTTTCAATCAGTACAGGTACTTTAAACCTTTCCCTGAGTGTTTTACCGAGCTCTAAACCAATATATCCCCCGGGCAGGTTACCGGTTGAGCCGGTTACTTTTGAATTTTCCAGGTTAACAGTGCCTGCTGTGGCTATTGCTATGGATTTAACGGGGTAAAAGTTTTCTATTCCTTCCAGAATGCATTCAAGAATAGCCCCGGAGGTATCAGGCGTCGGATATGACAATATCTCGCCCTTGATTTGCCCTTGCTCCACGCAGGCAAAGAGCATTTTAGTCCCGCCTATATCTATTCCGAGTGTTAAGTTTTTGTTTTTCATTTTTAAATTATTGTAAACTTTTTTTAATTTTATCTGAAATCCTGAAATCCTTCAAATAAAACATGTTTTTATTTAATTGTATAGTATCGTGTATATTAAATTTAAATAAACTGCTAGAATGTAAGTTAAAAGGACTTAAAGGAAGATTTGGGGAAATGAACTATAATCGCTGGTATGACAAGGAAGCTAATGTAAGGACAATTGTAGAGTCCCTCCAGGGGCTGGACAAGAGTGCAAGAAACGCTTTTGCGCTCGATATAATACAGTCTGCCATTAACAAGCAGTCGGATAAGGACAGTTTCCTGGAAGTCTTTAACAATGAAATGTCCCGGGACAGCAAGAGATGGTATGATAGTAACGAGATTGTACAATCCGCGATTGAAATGTTAAAATACCTGCATCCTGAGGAAATAGAGGAATTGTTCAAGGATATTATTATTACCTATTACCGTGATGCAGGGGAATGAAGATTTTTTTAGGGAATGACATAGTTGAAATTGAGCGGGTCAGGGAGGTTTTTGGCAAATACGGGAAAAAATTCCTGGGAAAAACCTTTACAGAACCCGAAATAAACTACAGCCTTTCTAATTTAAAGCTCGCTCCCCAGAGGCTTGCGGTAAGGTTTGCGGTAAAGGAGGCCGTTTCCAAGGCGCTCGGGGTCGGGATAAACAAACCGGGATGGAACAGGGGCATAAACTGGAAAGATGTGGAAGTTGAGAGGGATAAAAACGGCGCGGTTAATATAAATCTTTACGGCAGGGCAAAGGATTTAGAAAAAAAATTTAACATTACCGACTGGTCAGTAAGCATTTCGCACAGCCATACCGATGCAATGGCTGTTGTAGCAGGGTATTCGGCAACCTACTCGACCGAAAACAGCTCAAGCATTGTATCCTGAACCTCTTCCTCGTCAAGCTCCCGTGTGAATTTGTTTATATCAATGGACATCTGGAAATACTTTGCGGCCTCGGTCTTGTTCTCCGTAATCCTGTAAGCCCTTCCCGCGTTATAATAGGCAAGAGCGTAGTTAGGGTTCAGCTTAATGGCCAGGTTAAACATTTTTAACGCTTCTGCCGGGTTGCACTTGCCGTCCAGGTAAGCTACCCCGAGGTTATTAAAAGCTATTTCGTACTTCGGGTTAATTGATATTGCTTTCTGGTAAGCGACTATGGCCTCATCCACACAACCCTTTTCCCACAACAGCAGTCCGAGATTGCTGTATATACGGGAGGAATTGGAGTTGAGGTTTATCGCCCCGCAAAAACAGCTTATTGCGTTATCAATGTCGTTTTTGTCCTGATAAGCCTCGCCCATCGCAACCAGGGCATCGGAATTATTCTTATCAAGAAGGATTGAGGTCTGGTAGGCTATGATTGCAGCGTCCGGGTTCTCCTTAACCTGGTGGTAAATCGCGCCCAGCGCCTGAGCAACTATTGAAGTCCATTCATTATCAGGGTTTAGCCTGATAGCGCGCATATACTCGTCAATTGCGCCGTCATAATCCTGGAGCTGAACAAGGGCATATGCAAGGCTGTTGCGGTAGAACGCATTTTTAGGCTCTATTTCAATCGCTCTTTTAAACGCATTAACAGCACTGAGTTTATTGTCGCTCCTCAGGTAAAAATGGCCTATTTCGTATAATATCCTTGAATTACCCGGCTCAAGCCGGGAAATGTTATTATAGCACTCGATAATTTCATCGGTGTTTGCTTTATCGTAGTTCTGGAGGATATCGGCGAGTTTTACCCACATTGAGATATTGTCAGGGCAATCATTCAACGCCTGCCTGTAGTAGTCAGCCGCCCGGTGGGGGTTTTGCAGCTCCTTATACAGGTCTGCTATTTTTGAGTAGAACAGCTCTTTTCTTTCTGTTTCAAAAGCCGCTTTTTCGTATATTTCAACGGTTTTTTTATAATTTCGCAGTGTTTTTTGTACTCCTGCAATGATTTTATACCTGAACACCGAAAATTTATCGGAAAACGACCTGTAGAGCATCTTTATCACGTCATAGTCATATATTGAGACTGAAATACCGGTAATAAAGAAATAAACTGAGCGCAAAAGGTCAATAGGATTAAATCTTACCCTGTTTATCCTTTCTATAATTGTGGAAGCCAGCGCAAAGCGAGGTTTGGAAGACTTAAACCCTGACAGCTCAATTGATTCAATAAAGAAATT
>JANQGS010000141.1 GCA_028277195.1 Candidatus Gastranaerophilales bacterium | reverse complement strand
GAAGGCTACATTGTCTCAAAGAACAAAAGCATTGTCGGCAGCGGAATAAAACTGCCCACTGACTACAACAGGGTTAAAATCCGGGATGACGGTACAGTGCTTATTCAGAAAGGGAAAGAAGATTCCTTTGAAAAAATAGGCAAAATCCCGGTCGTTGTGTTTCAAAACCCGGAAGGACTGAAAATAAAGGAAGGCAATACAGTTCAGGCAACCGAAAACTCAGGCGGTCCCGAACTCCTGTTGAGCCACGCAAAAATAAAACAGGGTAAACTCGAAAGGTCAAATATTGACCCCTACGCGCTCGTTAATGACAGCCTGAAAATGAACGGCGGTATTATTGCAAGCGCCAGGGTTATAAAATTATTTGACGGCATGTACAGAGAATCAATTAACCTGAGGCAGTAAGGGGGTAAAAAATGCCTTTTCATCTTAATAAAGACCTTGACAAAGCTAACCTGGTACTTGACCTCGCAGGGGCGCGGCAAAAAGCCATAAGCTCAAACATAGCAAACGTAAACACACCTGGTTATGTAAGGCATGAGGTTAATTTTGAAGAGTATCTCGATACAATCAACAAACCGCTCGAAACAAGGCTGTCAAAAAAACTTGGGCCAAATCCCCTGATAATAGGTGAAGCAGAAAAAGTAACCCTGGCAGAGGAGCTTGTGGCAATGCAAAGGAACTCACTGCTTTATTCCATAGCCACCAGGAGGGCCGCAATGCTTATACAGGAAATGAAAACAGTCGCACAGCTTGGAAGGTAAGGTACAGACCATGAGTATAATTGAATCGTTTAATGTAGGGGAATCAGGGCTTAGCACCCACGCAAAGCGTCTTGAGGTTCACGCCCGGAACATTGCCAATATAGATACCCCTTTTTATGCAAGGAAAATCCCCGCACTAATGGCGCAGGATGACATTTCGTTCAGCGGGGTGCTCAACCATATGAAAGAAAGCGTATTCCACACCGGAACAATACCTCACACCTCGGGTAAGGTTTATTTTTCCGGGGTTATTGAGGACTCTACCCCCGGGGAACTCCAGTATGCTCCCGAGCATCCCGAGGCTGACGAAAACGGTTTTATAGTAAGGTCGAATGTCAACCCTATGGTAGACATGGCGGATTCAATCCTGTCATCAAGGGCTTATGAGGCCAGCCTGGCTGTAGTCAGTGTAACAAAAGCCATGGCGCAAAAGGCCATTGAAATAGGCAGGTAATATTAATTTTTTTGTTATTAAATTGACACAAAATAACGCAGCGCCCTGCGATTGTCAAACCAGAACTGCTCAGGTGTCCCGGACTCGGGCAACTCAAGGGTTATAACCGGAATACCCCTCTCTTTCCCGGCATATGTGCCGAAAGACCCCGGCGTTGGATAACCTATGTCTACCTGCACAGGATAACCGTTCAGCCTGGACATGCCCTCCGCTATCATATCCGCCGGGCCGTCATAATTTACAACCCCGTAAGGAGCATGGATTGTTAAAATCCTGTCCGGCTTGTATTCGGACATTATATCAAGGATGAATTCCGTTTCTTTTTCAGGCTTTTTAGAAAAATCTTCCCGGTTTTCTGTGGGAAAATCCCTGTTTAAATCAATCCCGTTAGCATTTCCCCTGGTATTTAATTCCTTTCCGTCAGGGTTAAGGCAGGGTATAAATAAAATTACACTGGAAGCTAATAGCACCGGGTTCGTTTTTGTGTCATTAATTAAACTATTTACAAGATACTCCCCCTCCGGTTCATCACCATGAAATACCCCGATTATTAAGGCTGTTGAAATTGTATTAAAACCTGAGTTTACACACTTGTAAAGCTGAACCTTATTATTCTTGTCAGTGCATATTTCCTTTTCGATTTGCATATGAAGATAATAACACTAAACCCGATATGAGGAAAATGATTTTGCTTATTAAAAAATACCCTATATTTTTGTTAACTTTCTTAAAATATATTAATAATATAGTGAAATATTTGCCATATCAGGTATATAATATATATATTACAAATTTTGGATTAAGTAGAGGTCAATATTATGAAGTCAAATAATTTTGCAAAAAATTATCAGTATTTTGATAATAATATTGAACCGCGCAACAACTCAAAAGAGTTGTGGACAGATATTTTAACCTATTCCTCAAACCTCACCGGCAACTGGTTATTATCAAAACATATTTTCTATAACAGCATAGTGCCCACAGCAGAGAAAAACCCCGCAATGTTTGCCAGGTGGGTCAAGGAAATGGTTAAAAAATCAGGTATAAAAATTAAGTCAAGGGCAGAATTTGTCGAGGCAATGAACCATTTAAGAAAACTGAACGGCAAAAGGGATAAAACCGGAATAAGACAGGCGCTTTACCATTTATTTGATGCCGGCCTTGATGAATCAGCCTATGCAAACAGGGCGTTAAAAAACAGCGCCTAGCAGAACGGTTCAATAGCCCGCTCAAATATTCCCAGGGAATACGCTATTGCCAGCCCGTAATTGGTAATCGGTACATTGGCAGCGTTTGCCTTTGCTATCCTGGACAAAACTTCCCGCCTGTTGGTCATACACGCCCCGCAGTGAACGATTAGGCTGTAGTCCCCTATGTTTTCAGGAAAGTCATGCCCCGCGTAAACCTCAAAGTCCAGCTTTGCCCCGGTGTACTGGGTGAGCCAGCGCGGGATTTTAACCCTTCCTATGTCATCCCCGATAGCATGATGAGTGCAGGATTCACAAATTAAGACCTTATCCCCGGACTTAAGGTTTTCTATTGAGCGTGTGCCTTGAATCATGCCGTTAAGTTCGCCTTTTAGCCTTGCAAAAAGTATGGAAAACGAGGTTAGCTTAACACCGTTAGGCACATCCGCAGATACTTTCAAAAAAGCCTGGGAATCGGTTACAACCAGGGCAGGCGATTTTTTCAGCCTGCCGAGGCCCTCTTTGAGCTCCCTTTCCTTAACAACCATAACCATTGAGTCATTATCGAGCAGGTCCCTTATAGTCTGCACCTGCGGCAGGATTAACCTGCCCTTTGGCGCTTCCAGGTCAATCGGCACAACGAGCACGGCCAGCTCGCCCGGCGGCACTAAATCAGATACAATTGCGGGCGGGCTCAGGAATTCCTCGGGCGCTGTCCCGATTATTTTCTGTTTTAAGTCCTCTATGCCTGTATTTTCCTTTGCTGAAACAACCGCTGAATCAGTTCCCGGGTTATTTATATCCAGCAGGTCAGCTTTATTTATCACGGGAATTATCGGGATTTTCCTTTTATTGAACTCACTGGCGAGCGCCTGCTCAAAACTGCCCCATTGCGGGTTTTCCGACACAATAATTGCCAGGTCGGTCCTGTCAAAGATTTTTTTTGTTTTTTCAATCCTTTTTTCGCCAAGGCTGCCCTCATCATCAATGCCCGCTGTATCAACAAAAAGCACCGGCCCAAGCGGCGGCAGTTCCATTGCTTTTTCCACGGGGTCAGTGGTTGTGCCGGCTATTTCCGAGACGAGAGAGATGTCCTGTTCGGTTAACCTGTTGATAATACTTGATTTACCGACGTTTCTGCGGCCAAATATCCCTATATGAAGCCTCATTCCCCTGGGTGTATTTTGCATTGGTTGTACCTTTAAGTTAAATTCCCAAGTTTATTATATCTCATATAACAACCTAGTTGGGCCAAATTTTTCTTTCCAAATTAATAAAGAGTGCCGGGTTATTTTATTTGACCCAACCTACCATCTTTTCTTGTGCTCGATTAAAGCATCAATTAATTTAATTATCCCGCCAGATGCTGGAACAGTGACGTGCTC
>JANQGS010000133.1 GCA_028277195.1 Candidatus Gastranaerophilales bacterium | reverse complement strand
TAAGCCCTGTACTTACAACAGAAGCAACTGTCATTTTGAGTTTTGCGCCTTCTTTGATTTCCTCTATTTCCCCGGTGAAAATGTCGGAATGCTCGCCCTGCTCGTCATAATTAATGCGGCCTCGCAAAACCTCTTTCATGGGCTGTTTATTTTCTTCCACCTCATGCTCAAGCTGTTTTATTTCGTGCCCGGCCAGGTTTTGCCCGCGGCAAACACCGGTGAGGTTAAGGGTTAAAACCCCGGTTAGTAAGACTGCTAGAACTCTTCTAATCATATATATTATGATACACTACTTTAAAGCGGGTTTCATTAAAACTTAGCAAATATTGACCTTGAGGTTAACCCTTTACTTCAATAATCCTCCCCAACCTCTGCCTCATAGGTATCCCTTAATTTTTCCCTGATTAATGAGGCAATATTGCAGGTGGCAGTGCTTTTTACATCATCAGGCGAGTTCTCAAGCATCTGGAAAGCGGTCCTTATTGTTTCATTAAGGTCATACCATCTTTCCTTGCCTCTTTCGCAACGCCCTTCCTCCACAGCGCCCAGGATGTCGTCAACTGACCTGTAAGAGTCGGACTCTATATTGTGCTCAATAATAACCTTAATTAAATTAAGCGCTACTTTTAGCTGGAACTCGTCATCGGACGTTTCCAGTATACCCATTGCTCTTGATAATACGGGGTCTTTGTCATACCAGCGTCTGTTCATCGACATATTTGCCATTTTTCTCCTGACTGTAAAATTCCCAGGTTTTTAAAAACGCGTCCTCAAATGAGCGGTTCTTCATGTAATTATACGCTCCCTCTGACATTTTACGAAGTTTTTGCTTATCAAGCAAGTTTTTTATTCCATGGTAAAGCGCATCTTCGCTGTTGCCCTTAATAATTACCCCTGTTTCATCGGGTATGATATTCTCCATAGGCCCGCCGCCGTCCGTAACAATGACGGGAGTAGCACAGGCCTGCGCTTCCAGCACTACGTTGCCGAAAGTGTCGGTTGTTGAGGGGAATATAAACAAATCAGCCTTTGAGTATATCTTAATAAGCTCCTCACCCTGCCTGTAACCTAAAAATGCGACGTTCGCATCCTTCATATAGTTCCACATCTCCTCCCTGTAAGGCCCGTCACCGACTATTTGCAGCATGACATTGCCGTTTTCCCGGGAAATTCTCTTAAACGCGCCTGCAAGCAAATGGAGGTTTTTTTCCTTTGAAACCCTGCCAACATAGAGAAGTTTTATAACTTTTTCGTCCTTGGGGGCTATTGGCCTGAATCTCTCTGTATCAATGCCTCTCGGGTACAGTTTAAGTTTCTTGCTCTCTATCCCCTTGCTCTCAAGCTCTTCTTTCATTGCTTTTGACGGGACAAAAACTATGTCGAGCTGGTTGTAGAACCATACCATATACTGCCAGGCAAGCGATTCAAGGGAAGGGTCATCCGTTAAATGCTTCATATATTGCGGAAAGGCTGTATGGTAAGTCCCGCAGGTAGATTTATTGAGTATCCTGGAGATTGAAAGCGCTGCCAGGCCAACCAATCCGGGAGTTGCAATGTGTATATGGCTGAAATTCTCTTTATAGCAATAGTCAAGCATTTCCAAAAACGGCGGGTAATAACAGTTTAAATCGGAATACGCGGGCATTTCATACTGTCCCACCGGCTCAAATACCTTTTCATCGAGTATTTTATCGTGATTCCCGGCGCAGGTCGCTATTGTATAGTCCCTGCCCGTTTTTCTCGCCATTTTAAGGGTTTGCTGGAGGGTTTTTGCAACGCCGTTAACATCATAAAACGTATCGGTAAAGTGCAC
>JANQGS010000109.1 GCA_028277195.1 Candidatus Gastranaerophilales bacterium | reverse complement strand
TCTATGACAGGCGGCTATGACCTCGGGGAAAAATTTGAGGAGCATGCTGATAAATTCAATATAGAAAAACACATAATGCAAAACATAACAGGAATCGAGCTTAATGCTCCCGTTAAAACAATAAAAACCCCGGAAAGAATATTTCAAGCCCCCGCAGTAATAGTAGCAACAGGCGCCCAGCCCCAAAAACTCGGCGTGCCGGGCGAGGAGGAGTTTACAGGCAAAGGGGTCAGCTATTGCGCTGTTTGTGACGGGGCATTTTTTAAAGACAAGGAAATAAGTGTGATTGGCGGCGGCAATTCAGCAGTGGAAGAAGGGCTCTATCTTACACGGTTTGCCGGTAAAGTAAATATCATACACAGAAGGGAAGCACTAAGGGCTGATAAAATATACCAGGAGCGGGCTTTAAATAACCCCAAAATAAATTTCATGCTGGAAAGCGTGATTACCTCAATAAACGGGAATGAAAAAGTGGAATCTGTTTCTGTGAAGAACGTTAGAACGGGTAAAATCTCAGAAACCAAAACAGACGGGGTTTTTCCATATATAGGCTATGCGCCTAATTCAGAAATGTTTAAATACCAGCTTCATCTTGATGAAAAAGGTTTTATAAAAACAGATGTAAACCTTGCCACAAGCAGTGAAGGGGTGTTTGCAGCGGGTGATATACGGGTGACACCTTTGCGGCAGATAGTTGTAGCTGTGGCTGACGGTGCAATCGCCGCTACAAGCGCGGTTAATTACCTCAGGGAAAAAGAAGCCGCGACCGTTTGATAAAACTCTTTACTGCCGTTTGTTTTGATAGTATTTTATGTTTTAAGAATAAAAACATAGGGGTTAAAAATGTTTAAAAAGGAAATTTTAGGTAAATTATTATTTATTTTTGGTATGGCTACTTTTATAGCTTCCCTTATTGACATTGCGTCATTGCTGTTCCCGCTGAGACTGGGCAGCTCTCAATGGGTCTATTCCCTTGTCAGGACAATTTCAGAGACAAGTATTATCCCAATGATAGGCATTCTTTCAATGATAAGCGGGTTTTATCTCGTCGTCTCCAGGGAAAACCGTATAGTTTTTGTTTTTGAGAGTATTTCCACCGGCGTGTGCGCTTCATTTGCCTTATTTTTGATTATACTTACACTGCTTTTTTCCGTATCTTTCAGCTCGGTTGAAAATAAAATGGTCTCGGAAATCAGGGAAAAAGGTGAAACCCTGAAAAATCAACTAACGGCCTACGCGCGGGAAAACCCGGAGGTTACGGGAGAAGAACTGGATAAGAGCATTAAAAAAATAGACGTAAACCTCCTGAACCAGGTAAAATCCGTAAACAAGAGTTTTTTAAAGTCTAATGTAAAAATATTTGTCAACATTTTCGTTTATATAGCGGCTTATATTCTTTTTAGCCTAATCTTATTCAAAACATCAATAATTACCAGAAAAAAACTTTATTATGAGAGCAATTAAAGCTAATCTTTTTGAAATTATATTTATTTTTCTTATTGGAATAATGTTCTGTGAAAACATCCGCTCCTGGGTAATTAACTGGATGGATTTTGACTCTTTTTATGCTGCGGGTTTTTTTATGCTGGCGTTTTCAGTGTACCTGGTTAAAAAGAATTACAAAGGGTTTTCCGCCATAAAGCCTGAACCTGCGTGGTATGGGGTTCTCTTTTTGTTATTTGGCCTGGTTTTATACGTGGTGGGCAATAAGGGTGATTATGAATATATTGCGAATGCTTCCTTTCCTTTTTTCATGGCCGGGTCAATACTTTGTTTGAGGGGAAAGGAGTTTTTCCTTACAGCGTTATTTCCCCTTATAATATTTACCTCTGCTATTCCGGTGTTTCCGCTTAACAGGATAACAATGCCGTTCCAGCTTATTTCAGCCCGGGCAACCACCCTGGTTTTAAGTGCTTTAGGGCTAAATGCGGCTAATGAGGGCAATATAATTTTACTCGAAAGCCACAGGATATCGGTAGTCGCCGGGTGCAGCGGCTTAAAATCCCTTTATTCACTGTTTTTTATCTGCTTAATTTATTCTTATTTCATAAATACGGGTATTATTAAAAAAATATTTTTTGTAGCGGCAAGTATACCGCTCGCTTTATTTATGAACATTATGAGAATACTGGCAGTGAGTTTTTATGTACTCTACAACGGGGAACAGCATGCCGAGTCATTCCACGATTCAATGGGCATGGCGGTTTACTTTATCAGTATAATTTTAATAGTAATGGCGGCAAGGGCGCTTGAGAATAATGAAGATTAAGCTAACGGCACTGCTGGTTTTAATAACAGCTTTTTTACTTGCCCACGTCGGCAAGGACGGGGGGGATTATGCCCTGCCTGATATAAGAAAAACAGTTCCCATGAAAATAGGGGGGTGGAGCGGGCAAAATTTAGAGCCGGGCGGGGCTGTTTTTGAGTTTCTTGACGAAGAGGAACTTCTGCTGAGGGGTTATAAAAGAGCCGGTACAAACGAGCAATTAAGCCTGGCAGTCGTTTTAACAAAAAAAAGAAATCATATTCACGACCCCGAGGTATGCTACAGGGGGCAGGGAATTTTTATAAAGGAAGAGCAAACTTTTCCTGTTGATGAAAATATGATTTTAAAGGTTTTAAAAGGGACAAAAAAAGGACGCCCCTGTGATGTGGTCTACTGGTACTCTGACCTTGAGCGGGTTTATCCCGAGCGGGCGGTTTTTATGAAAAATATCGTGATATCAAGGCTTACGGGTAGGCCGTCTAAAGGATATGCACTGGTCGTTATTATAATTCCTGATAAAATAAAGGAGGAAACTTTAAAAAAATTTACACGGGATGTTAACTCAATATTAATTAATATTCATAAATAAGGTAATTGGAAAATTAAGGCGGAATAACAATGAGTGGGACCAAGAAATTTTCAATGTATTTTTTTATAATGCTGGGTATGGTGTTTTTAAGCTGTAAAACACCCGCCCTGCAGGAACAGCAGCAAAGTATCACAATTGTAAAAAACGACAGCAGCGTAACAGAATCGCGCTACACAATAACCCCTGGGGATGTGCTCTCTTTTTCGGTATACGGGGAAACAGACTTAACCCAGCCTGAAATAAAGGTCAGGCCCGACGGGTACGCAACGTTTGAGCCTGTGGGGGAAGTATTTGCGGCTAATAAAACGATTGAGGAACTAACCTCTGAAATATACGAGAAAATGAGCCTGTATTTTAAATACCCTCAAATCTCCCTGAACATAAAAAAGTTCAACCCTGCCAGTATTTACGTTTACGGGGCTGTTAAAAGCCCCGGGTTTTACCAGCAAAATATAGAAACCCCGACGGTATGGCACGATGCCAGGACAGCAAACGCAAAAACCGACCTTTCCCTCACAAATATCCTTTCAATAGCGGGAGGAGTCACATATGATGCGGATTTATCAGCTATTAAGGTTTCAAATAAGCTCAACGGGTATTCAAAAGACGTAGACCTCTGGAAATTAATCGATGAAGGTGACACTTCCCAGAATATAAGGCTGAAATCAGGAGACAGCGTATATGTCCCGGAACTCAAGGGCCATATATACAATGATGAGGACTTCGGTAAAATAGCTGTTTCCTCAATACACTCAGAGGATTTTATAATAAGAATCATTGGTGAAGTAAACCAGCCGGGCCTTTACAACCTGCCTACCGAATCCCCCACTCTTAACTCGGCGATAGCAATGGCACAGGGCTTCTCAATAAACGCAAGAAGACATTATATACAAATCCTCAGAAAAACCCCGGAAGGTAATCTCTCAGCTATAAACGTAAACCCCGGAAAACTGGATTTTATTTTAAGGCCGGATGATATTGTCTATGTACGTGACAGAAAACTTATGAAAGTTGTAAGAACAGGGGAGTACCTGGCGAGAATCTTCGGGGGCATAATTGCCCCGGCAGGTGCTTATAACTCCTGGGCGGAGATGTTTAAGCCCA
>JANQGS010000055.1 GCA_028277195.1 Candidatus Gastranaerophilales bacterium | reverse complement strand
AAAATTCTATTGAAAAATTTGGGCGGCGCTTGCGAAGCAGGAGCTGCTTTGCAGCTCATTTTCGCAGCCGCCCAATCCACTGAGGGAGGGTGGGGGGGATATTTTGATAAAATTTTTTGCGAATAATAGCCTGAACTGTTGCTACAAACAGGCTTTTTTAACAAAAGTTAATGATTTTTCAAAATACTCAATGGTCTTTTTAAGCCCCTCTTCAAGTTCAACAACAGGAGACCACTCAAGTTCCCGCTTTGCAAGGCTGATATCAGGTTTTCTCTGTACAGGGTCGTCCTGGGGCAGCGGTTTATAGACGATTTTTGAACTGCTTCCCGTCATATTGATTATTTTATGGGCAAATTCTATTATGGGGGTTTCTACGGGGTTGCCCAGGTTAACCGGGCCTATAAAGCCCTCTTTGGAATTCATCATTCTTACGGTACCGTCAACCAGGTCGCTGACATAACAAAAAGCCCTTGTCTGGCAACCGTCGCCGTAAACCGTCAAATCCTCGCCCTTTAGCGCCTGCACAATAAAATTGCTTACAACCCTGCCGTCATTAGCGGCCATTCTCGGGCCATATGTGTTGAATATCCTTATAATCTTGATATCCACATTATTTTGCCTGTGATAATCCATAGTGAGAGTCTCCGCAGCCCTCTTTCCCTCGTCATAGCAGCTTCTTATTCCGACAGGGTTGACGTTACCCCAGTAGGTTTCCTTCTGGGGGTGCTCCCTGGGGTCCCCGTAAACCTCGGAGGTTGATGCCTGCAAAAACCTTGCTTTCAGTCTCTTTGCCAGCCCCAGCATGTTTATTGTGCCAAGAACGTTGGTCTTTATGGTCTTTATGGCATTGTACTGGTAATGAACAGGTGAAGCCGGGCAGGCAAGGTTATAAATTTCCTCAACCTCGACCAGCATTGATTTTATAATGTCATGCCTGATTACCTCAAAATACCTGTTATCCAGCAGGTGTAAAATATTCTTTTTTGAGCCGGTAAAGAAATTATCGGCACAAATAACCTCATTGCCCTCATTCAGGAGTCTTTCGCATAAATGAGAGCCGATAAAGCCCGCCCCGCCCGTAACAAGTATTTTTTTCATTTTTAAATCAATATCTCCTGTTAACTTCCCAATGCCACGCCGTTAAAATTATATCATCAATTTCTGTATACCGCGGTTTCCAGCCGAGCTTTTCCACGGCTTTTTTGTTATCAGCGAACAAAACGGGCGGGTCGCCTTCCCTTCTTGGCGCAATTTCTGTTTTTATTTTTCTTTTTGTTATTTCTTCGCTTTTTTGTATTATTTCCTTTACGGAATAGCCCTGTCCTGTTCCCAGATTATAAAAATCACTGCTTTTATCCTCGGACAACTTCTCAAGAGCAAGTCTGTGAGCGCCAGACAGGTCATTTACATGTATATAATCCCTTATGCACGTACCGTCTGGTGTATCATAGTCATCCCCAAAAACCTTTATAAGCTCCCGCTTGCCCGAGGCCGCCTCCAGCACCAGCGGGATGATATGGGTTTCCGGGTCATGACTTTCGCCTATATTTGCCCGGTTGTCCGCACCTGAAGCGTTAAAATAGCGCAGGGCCATATATTTAAGCCCATACGCCCTGTCATAGTCCTGCAGGATTGTTTCTATCATTAATTTTGTTTTGCCGTAAACATTAATGGGATTCCGGGGGTGTTTTTCGTCAATCGGGGTATATTCGGGATTGCCGTAAGTAGCGCAGGTTGAGGAAAATACAATGTTCCTGGTATCGTGCTCAAGCATTACCCGTAAAAGGTTAAGGGTATTAACCACGTTATTGTAGTAGTATTTTTGGGGATTAACAGCGGATTCTCCCACATAACAGCTCGCCGCAAAATGTATAACCGCTTCAACCGGGTATTTTTTAAAGACGTTTCTTATTTCATCAATATTTGAAAGATTTGCAAGACAAAAATTTTCTGCTTGCACGGCCTGCCTGTGGCCTTCCGAGAGGTTATCCAGCACAACGCAGTCATAGCCCGCCCTTGTCATTTCAAGGGTACAATGGCTTCCTATATATCCTGCACCTCCGGTAATTAGTATCATAGGGACAGTTTACTATTTCGGCGTTCAGTTTTCAAGCTCATTTAGCCTTTTTCTCACCAGCAGGCTAAAAGTACTCTCCTGAAAATCCTTTTTATTCAGGTATTCCTCAAGAACATCCCTGGCCGCCTTTTTTGCGCCTGTCCTTTCATAAAAATCAGACAGCACGAGATATAAATAATCGCTCCCGGCCAGTTGTGATATGCCGTTTCTTAGTGTCTCCACCGAATATGCCGTCATTCCCCGGTCAAAGAAAATCTCCGCCAGGTCTATGTAATCCTGCACTGTTATCGGAATTATACTGACCGCGCGCTGGAAGGCAAGGTTTGACTCCTTTCTCTTGCCCAGGCACAGGTAACACTGGCTTAAATTATAGTGATATATGGGCCGGTCGGGATTTTTCCGCACAGCCTTGCCAAAAGCAAGGCAGGCATCGTCATGCCTGTCAAATTTCAGGTTCATTAAACCCAGGTAATTATATATCTCGGCATTTCCGGGCATTTTTTCGGCAGCGTTTCTTAAAATTTGCAAAGCCCTCTCCGGCTGGTTATTTGCAACATAGCTCCTGCTCAACTCAACGTAAGTCCTGTAGTTTAAGGGGTTTATTTCCAGGGCCCTTTGAAGGTTTTCAATAGAGTCAATGATTTTGCCGGAATTTTGCTGCACATAGCCCAGGTAAAAATACGATTGCGAATTGTTTTTATTTAACCCTACCGCCTGCCGGAGGTATTTCTCCGCCTGCGGGTAGTTCAGCTCATTTGCATAGACAATCCCCAGGTTCTGGCTGGCAAGGTAGTGGTCGTTCCTGAGGGAGAGTACCTCAGTGAAATTATATTTCGCCTTTTCGCTGTTTCCCCTGTTGTAATAAGCCATGCCCCGGGCAAAATAAGCCTGGTAATATTTGGGGTTGGCGGATATTGCCCGGTTTAAATAGTATATTTCACTCTCAAAATCCTTTTCTTTCCTGCTGATAAGCGCAAGGTTGTAGTATCCCTGCGGGAACTGCGGGTCTGTTTCCACTGATTTCAGGGCGTATTCCCTTGCCCTTAACAAGTTCCCCCGCTTAAACTCGACATTGGCCAGGTTATTATAACCGCGAGGGTCACGCGGCATCAATTGGACAGCCTTTTTAAAATAATCCTCGGCTTTTTGCAGGTTGTTTGCCTTGAAAAACTCTATGCCCTTCTCGTTATAACCGCCTTTAGCGTAGGATTTGTCCTCTACGGGAGGCGTTTGCGGGAATTTTTTATCTATCCGGTAACGCTTCAGGTCCCTGTTAAAAATATCTTCTTTCTCTTTTTCGGGAGTGTGGGCTTTTTCCACTTTTCCTTCGAGTTTTGGTATTTTAATATCGGGCATATCCGGCATTTTCAGGTCAACATCAGGCATTGAGGGCATCCTGATTGAGGAGAGAGTCTTTTTTACCCTGTCGAGCAGGGAAGGTTTTGCCTGGTATCCCCATTGCGGGGGTTCTGAAGCCATTTTATCCCCGGGGGGCTTTCCGGCGATTGTGTCGGCTATGCGGTTTTTAAAATATACGTATGTCCTGTTCCTGCCGGACAGGGAGAGCGCTTTTTCTATGTTATAATCAGCTTTCCCAAAATCCTTAAGCTCTATATAGCACCGGGACAGCTTATAGTAAGTGTAATCATTGCCCGCATTAATCTCCAGGGCCTTTTGGTAGTACTCAACAGCGGTTTCATAGTCCCTGTTGTCAAAATGCAGGTCCCCCAGGTCAATGTAGTCAAGCTCCTGCGACTGTTTGTCGGTAAAATCCGTATAACCCTGCCGGGAGAGCTTTTGTAATATTTCTTTTTTGTCATTATCCTCGTAATATTCGGTTATAAGGGTTTTTTCAGGCAATTTATCCCGGTATAATTCCTTTTCATAGTGCTTGTCCTCAAATTCCTTAAACGGGTCAATTTCATTAAAATTCCGCATTACAATCCTGTTTTGCGAGTCAGCTTTTTGCGCTACCATATCCCGGTAGTACAGGTATTTTGAATTATTGGCGTCCAGCTCAAGTGCCCTTCTTATATAGGGTTCAGCCATGTCATAGTCCTCAAGCCCGATATAACACCTGCTTACCTTAAAATACGTATTGTCATTGTAGGGGTTTACCTTAAGAGCAAGGTTATAGTACTCTATGGCCGCCTTACACTGCTCATTGTCAGCGTGCATGTCCCCAAGGTCTATGTAGTCGCTCTCTTTTTCCTTAACCCGGTTATACACATCAAAATTTTCGGCATTTTGCCTTTTTAGCCTTGCTATTTTCGCAAATTCCGATTCCGGCTCCGGCGGCGAGTTGAGCTGTTGAACAACTGTATTAAAATGCTTAAGCGCTTCTTCATGGCGGCCCAGTTTTTTATAGGTAACAGCCAGGTTATAGTGAGCTTCCGTGTTTTTGGGATTTTTCCCGATAACAAGGGTAAAATACTTTATTGCCTCCCGCAAGTTATCTTGCTTCAAGTTTTGCATACCCAGCTCAAAGTTAAGTTTTTCAATGTTAACAGTTTCAGCATGCGCAGCCATGCCCAGAAAAAACAAAACAGCCGTAATCAGGATAAATTGTTTCATATTTTTTTATTTTATACCGCTCCCAAAATAAATTTCGGATTTTAACTGCTAACGCCTGGAGCGGTATGGCGAAGCAGGAGCGATGGATTTTGGAAAATCCGGCTTTGCCG
>JANQGS010000270.1 GCA_028277195.1 Candidatus Gastranaerophilales bacterium | reverse complement strand
GAACCCGGCATGGAAAAAATCAAAAAGGCAGTGGACGTCAAAAACCCCTCAAATACAAACATAATAGATGTTACGGCAAAATGGGAAGACCCTGTAGTAGCAAAAGATATAGTTTCATTTTTTATTTCCGAGTATATGGACTTAAACCCGGGGATTACAGTCCTTGATAATCCTAAAATCCCTCTTTACAAGGCTTTTCCGGGAAGGTTTGAACTTATCACGCTTTTTATAATATTTTCCGCCCTGATAGCGGTAATTATCGCAATATTTCGAGAATTGTTCAAAAACAGTTACAACTCCCCTGAAGAGATTGAACAGGACCTTAAGTTACCTGTGCTGGGCACTATACCCTGGCTTGAGAGGGAAATGTACGATGAGCCTGACATAATGTTTGCAATAGACGAAACCGCTTCCTTTTATTCCCTTGCGTTCCAGAAGGTTGTTTCCTGCTTTAAATTAAGGGCTTATAATACTAACAGGAAAGTTTTCGCCTTTACCTCCTCGGAATTTTCCAAGTGCAGGTCTACAATTATTATGAATACGGCTTATGGGCTGAGCAGGACAGGCGAGTCAGTTGTTGTGGTTGACGCGGACTTCAGGACTCCCTCCATAGGAAGGGACTTAGGGCTTAGGGTCGATGAAAAGGGCGACTTAACCGAACTTTTAGAGAGCTCGCCCGGGGAAACTGAACGTTATACGTACTCTATTCCGGGGGTTAACAACTTTTTTATAATACCTAATAACGGAAACTCTTCTGACCCTTCTTTATATTTGTATTCGGATTCATTTAGGCTGCTGGTTAAAAACCTTAAACTAAAATATAAGTGGGTTTTTATTGATGTTCCTCCTGCGCTTGCAGTGCCGGATGCGTTTACGGTGGGGGCATGTGTTGACGGGGTAATTCTTGTTACGGGCTTAGAGCCGGACAAGTCCGCATTAAGAAAGATTTGCAGTCAGTTTCAGACTTACGGTATAAATATTTTCGGCGTTATTGCACGCGAACTGCAGGAACAGGAAGCTGTTTCGGCTAATGCTTACATAAAGCAAATGATTTCACAGATGATGCTGCGGAACCGAAATTTTATTGCGGAATAACTGATTAGCTCCCTGTGTATTTATATATTATAATTTTTTTGTTCAAATTAGCTTCTATTATTAAAAATCTAAAAAAATGAACAAAAAAACCTTTTATATTGAAACACTTGGCTGCCAGATGAACAAGTCTGACACGGAGAGAATATCAGGACTCCTCCAGGGCCTTGGATATGAGGAAAAACCTGTCCCCGAAGAAGCCTCTTTATTAATAATGAATACGTGCAGTATTCGCGCAGCTTCTGAAAACAAAGCCTACAGCTATCTTGGCGTATGGAAAAAACTCAAAAAAAAGAATCCCGGCATAAAAATAGCAATGTGCGGGTGTGTTGCGGAGCAGACAGGGGAAAAGGTCTTTATAAGAGCCCCCCATGTTGATATTGTTTTTGGTACAAAAAACATTGACGAGCTCCCAAAGCTGTTAAACGAGTCCCCAAAAACCTTCAAACCGGCCAGGCAAAAAGGCCTTTCCGCATGGCTGCCTGTAATTGACGGGTGCGATTATTTCTGTACATACTGTGTGGTTCCATATACCAGGGGAAGGCAAAAAAGCAGGCCACCGGCTGAAATTATTAAAGAAGCCCGGGAAATAGCCTCGGAAGGCTATAAAGAAATTGTCCTGCTGGGCCAGACAGTGGATTCCTACGGAAAAGACCTTGGCGACAGGACGGTTTCCCTCTCGAGCCTGTTAAGAGAGCTGAATAAAATAGGGGAACTATACAGGATAAGGTTTGTAACTTCCCACCCCGCCGACATTACGGATGATTTAATATATGCGGTAAAGGAACTCGATAAGGTTTGCGAGTATTTTCATATTCCAATGCAGTCAGGAAATAATGACGTTCTAAAAAGAATGAAAAGGCCCTATACAAGGGAGTATTACATAGAACTCGTTAATAAAATAAGGAAGGAAATGCCTGATGTGGGCATAACCTCAGATTTTATAGCCGGTTTTCCGGGCGAAACAGAAGAGCAGTTCCTGGATACCATATCAATAATAGATGAAATAGTCTTTGACCACTGCAATACAGCGGCGTATTCCCCCAGAAAACAAACCCCCGCAGCTACATGGAAAGAGCAGGTTGCTCATGAAGAGAGGAAGAGCAGGCTTAATATATTAAACAAAAAGGTAAGGGAAACTGTAAAAAAATCCAATGAAAAATATATCGGAAGGACCCTTGAGGTTTTTGACGGGAGAGCGAGGAATAATAAAATAGTTCATTTTAAAGAGGGAAAAAACGTTGTCACCCAGCCTGTAGCGGTCAAAATAAAAGGGGCCTCGATCTGGTGTTTAACAGGGGAAAATCCGGGATAAAATAAAAAAGCTGTCTGTAAGCGACAGCTTAAAATATTTTGGGAGGAGATTTGGGGGTTGTTTGTTCTAATTATTTAATTACCCTGAAAGTAAAAAATTTCCCTTTTCAGGGAAATTTTTTACAAAACTTAACGCAAATATTGTTTTTTAATGAAGATATTTACCAGGCAGCATTTGAGCGTTGATTAGCATTTTCCACTTTATCGGTAAAATTTGTAAAAAATGTTTTCACTTCTTGTCCCATAAGGTCTAACATAGTTACGCAAACAATCACTATTAAGCCAAGTATCAAACCATATTCAACAAGGCTCACCGCTTTTTGCTTACGCCCGGATGAGCTTATCTTTCTTACCATCCATTCTGTGATCTCTCATTAGCATTTTGAAGCTTGTCTGTTACGTTTGTAACGGTTGTCTTTATTTGCTCACCCATTGTTTGCAGCACTGTAATAGCCACAACTGATACTAACGCGAGAATAAGCCCGTACTCAACAAGACTTTGCCCTTTTGATTTTTTCTTTTTGTTTAAATCTTTCTCTTTTTTTGTCATAACTCACTTAATCTCCTGATTTAAAAGTTAATTTACCACTTCATATTTAATACTACATTACAATTGCATTTTAATTAATCCCTTTTGGGGGTGATTTATAAAACTCACCCTTTTGGGTTCGCTCAATACTCAAAATAACAGTCAAAATCCACATCCCCATTCCATAAAAGGGAATGAATGGGGTCGTCATCATCAATTCTCTGGAAATTATACTCATCAAAAAGCCAGAATTTCGGGTTTACGCCGATTGATTTTACAACGCCTTTTTCATGCAGGATGTTAAGGTTTTTCTTTACCCTGGTTATTTCAGCGTTATATTTTCGAGAAAGCTCAATGGCAGTAAGCCCTTCAGGATATTTCCTGCTCTGGGGATTACTGAACATAAGCTCAAATATTATTTGCTGTAAGAGTTTGTCCTTTTCGTCCATATAACTATTGTATTATATTTATATGGGAGAAATATCGCAAAAAATTAAAGAAACTGTCACAATTTCCCTGGAAAAACATGGCCTTTTAGCACCAAACAATGTAATTTTAGTCGGTTTTTCGGGAGGAAGCGATTCGCTATGCCTGCTTGATATCTTATACAAGCTCAACTTGAACCCCGCAGCCGCCCACTTAAACCACAACTGGAGGCCGGATGAGGCAAAACAGGAGCAGGAAAGGGCAGGAAAATACTGCGAAGAAAGAGGTATTGAATTCCATACTGAAACGCTTGCGCCTGACTTGCCGCAAACAGAAGGAGAAGCGAGAAAACAAAGGTATGATTTTTTCAATAAAATTGCCCGCAAAATCAATGCAACCGCTATCCTGACGGGACATACCAGTACAGATAACACGGAAACCGTTCTGTACAGGATAATAAAAGGCACCGGAATAACAGGCTTAAAGGGTATACCGGAAGTAAGACGACAAAAGGGTTATCCTTCAATTTACAGGCCGCTTTTAAACATAACAAGGGATGAATGTATTGAATACTGCCGGGAAAACAGGTTATCTCCGAGCATGGACTCAAGCAATTACAACCAGAAATACACGAGAAACAGGATAAGACTGTCTTTACTGCCGGAATTGCGGACATATAACCCTGGTGTAGACACGGCATTGCTCAGGCTATCAGAAATAGCAAGGGAAGCAGACGCTATTATAGAGGAATATGTTGAGCAAACCGGCATTTTAAACGATTTTATAAATACACGGGATTTTTTGAACCGGTCAGTTGCCCTTCAAAAAAGGGGTTTAGCGGATTACCTGGCTAAAAATGATGTGGATTATTCCTATGACATGATTAATGACCTGCTTCTCTTTATACGGGAAACTAAAAACTCAAAATCAGGAAAAACCTTTTCAATATCTAAGGATTTATGGTTTTTTGTGTCATCAGAAAAACTCAGGTTAACAGATAAAAAGCCTGTTGATAATTTTCCCGAGCTTAAAATCACGGAATGGACAGGAGGAGTGCCGGAAGAGTTCCCGGAACAGACTTCATTAACCGTATTTGCTGACTTAAGCAGGGTAAAAGGTCCGCTTTACCTGAGAAAAAGAAAACCGGGGGATATAATTCAGCCTTTTGGAATGAAACAAAAGACAAAACTTAAAAAATACCTGATTAATCGGGCGATACCTCAATATGAGAGAGACAGCATACCTCTTCTTGTAAATAATGAAGAAGTGCTATGGGTTGCAGGTGTAGGGATAAGCGAGCTATTGAGGGTAGATAGCTTACCTACGCACTTTATTGAATTAATTTGAGGAAAAATTTTTTTATTCGTTATATAATTAACTCTCTAAAACCATATTGAACTGTTAATGAAACACAAATTTATAGAAAAAGAAATCCGCTATACAGGCAAGGAGCTTACTCCGCACTGGATATATAAAAATCACAACATACAAGGCGATGCCATAGTGAGTTTTATAGGGGAATGTGACGTTAAAACCCCTGATATGGCAGATATTTCTGATGTACTTTCGAACAGCCCTATTTACGGCAAAAAAATGCTGCATTTTATAGTTGAGCATTTTAATATAAACCTGGTAGAGGGCATCTTAAGACAAAGACTGCTGATAACAATCGCCCGGGAAATATTAACGATAAAAGGGATTAGTCCGGTCGGTTTATGCAGGAAAGGAGATGATTTATTCTATAATAACGGTAAGCTCTCAGTTTCAATTGCGGCAAAAACAATTAATTCCGTATTAATACACTTTGGGCTGAATATTGACCCCTCAGGAGCTCCCGTAAAGGCAGCAGGACTGCAAACCGACATGAAAATACAAAACATAAAAGAAATCGCGGAAAATATAATGGTTTCCTATTGCAGCGAGTACCGGGAAATAATAAACGCTTCCGCAAAAGTAAAAGGCATTATATAAGATGAATAAAATAAGAAGAAAAAAAATAAAACGAAAAACAGACCTGAAATTACTATTTTTTACGTTTCTCGGGGCTTTTTTGCTTTTTTTTACGGCATTTACGTATTTTTTGCCGATATTAACCCCAAAGGTTGAAGTACCAGCCCTGAGCGATGATTATGTAATGGACTCAATCACCAGCCAGGATTTCAGGGGCAGGATAGACCCCAGGCTGCACTCAATTGAACTCCAGGAGCAGGCAATCCCGAGCAAGAAAACCAACGAAGAAAAACCCGCGCCCACTTTGCCCGAAGAACCCGAAAAAAACATAGAGAGCGCCCCAAAACAGGAAGCCCCGGAAGAAAATGAAGAAAATTCAAAAGCAGCAATTAACATACCCCCGAGGCCAAAACCTGTTGAGTTGCGGGAAAAGGTTAAAATTTCCCCGCCGGTTCCGGTTTATAACGCAAAGGTAGTGGTAGGGGATTTTTCCAATCCAAAGGAAGTAAAAATTGCGTCTGATATTCTTATTAGTTTGAATTTTGAACCTTTCATAAGGGAGCGAAACGGGAAATATATTTTACAGATTGCCTCTTTTTCAGATTCAAAAAAAGCAAAAGAGCTTGTAGATGAATTGAAAAACAGGAACTTTGACGCAAAAATTATTTATGAATAATT
>JANQGS010000215.1 GCA_028277195.1 Candidatus Gastranaerophilales bacterium | reverse complement strand
AATTTTATCAAAATTCTATTGAAAAATTTGGGCGGCGCTTGCGAAGCAGGAGCTGCTTTGCAGCTCATTTTCGCAGCCGCCCAATCCAATAAGGGCGGGTGGGTGGGATATTTTGATAAAATTTTTTGCGAATAATAGCCTGAACTGTTACAATAAAAAAATGTAATTTAGTTTAGTGTCAGTAAATGGGTGAAAGTATGAAAAAAAATATAATAATCTACAACCAGGACAAAAAATCAAAGCTGGAATCGCAAATCCTTAAGGGAGATAACTACTCGGTCCAGGTTCTTCTTCCCGATGAAATAAAAAATATTGAAACAGCCGACCCTGACCTGGTTATTTTGGACAACTCAAGCCAGGTTAATGAGGATATTCTCATAAGGAATAAAATTTCCCCTCCGCTGCTGATTGTAAGCGATGATGTTTTTGAAAACATTATGATAAGGGCTGAAACCTATGACTATATACTTAATCCGGTCAACTACCCGGAACTTATGGTTCGTATAGCCAACCTGCTGAAAATTAAGGAGCTTAGGGACCAGAACAGGGTAGTTGCCACAACGGACGAACTCACGGGCCTTTATAACAGGACCTGCCTTCACCAGAGGCTTGAAGAGGAGCTGGCAAGGGCAAAGCGCTACAAGCTGCCGCTTTCATCAATATTAATGGACATAGATTACTTTAAGGTTGTTAATGATATTTACGGCTATGACTGGGGCGATGTGCTCCTCAAGCAGATAACGGAAATCCTCAAGCGCAGGGCAAGAAAAGAAGATATCCTGACAAGATACGGGGATGAGGAATTTATTATTGTCCTGCCCAATACAAACGAGGAAAACGCGAAGATTTTTGCGGAAAGAGTAAGAAAAGACATTGAGGAAATGGACTTTATTCCCGAAGGAGAAGAGGAAAAGCACCCTATTACAATAAGCGCGGGAATTGCCAGCTATCCCTTCCTTATGGAGGTTGAAGAAAACACCAATACAATAATAAGGTACGCAGAACATGCCCTCTATGCAGCTAAAAAACGGGGCAAAAACCAGGTAGTCCTGTTTTCGGAAATGAATCTTGAAATATAGGGAAAAAGGGTGAAAGCACAAAAATTAAGCATAATTATACCTGTTTATAATGAAATAAGCACTCTTGAAACAATGCTGGAAAAAGTGGGGAATGCCCCCATGTGTGCCCTGGAAAAGGAAGTAATACTGGTTGACGACGGCTCAACAGACGGTTCCGGGGAATTTTTGCGGAAGCTGGAGGAAACCGCCCGGGAAAAGGGTTATAAAATCCTGTTCCACTCAAAAAATATGGGAAAAGGCGCCGCGATAAGAACCGCTGTTTATTACGCGACAGGGGACATAATCGTTATACAGGACGCTGACCTTGAGTATGACCCGAATGACTATGAAAACCTTATAAAACTCATACTTGAGGATAAAGCTGACGCGGTTTACGGCTCAAGGTTCTCGGGCTCTAACCCGAAAACGTCATTTAAGTTTAGCCACTACCTGGGTAATAAGTTCCTTACATTTGTGACAAACCTGCTGTACAGTTCCGCTTTGACAGACATGGAGACATGCTATAAGGCTTTCAGGGCAGATGTGATAAAAAGTATAAATATTAAGTCAAACCGGTTTGAGTTTGAGCCGGAAATAACCGCAAAGATACTAAAAAAAGGCTATCATCTGTATGAAACCCCGGTTTCCTACAGTGGAAGGGCTTTTCATGAAGGAAAGAAGATAACCTGGAAAGACGGTATCACGGCTCTTATTGCGCTGGGCAAGTTCAGGTTTTTTGATTAACAGAGGTAATAGTATAGATAAAAAATAAGAACAGAAAGGAGTTTTTATGGAAACAGGCGAAAAAATGACGGCACTGATTGAGCAGTACAAGATTTACATTGAATCAAAGGACAAATTTGTTGAAAGGTCATTTCAAACAAACAGGTTTTTTCTTATCTTTGTAACGCTTTTATTTTTAATTTTATGTTTAATTGAGACATCCATAATTTATGATATGACATCACCCCTGTTGTTTTCAGGAATAGGCATGGGTGCTTGTTTTCTGTGGTGGGCAAATGCCGAAATGTATGATTTCTTAATAGACGTAAAATTTAACAGGGTAATCTGTAAAATAGAAGAGCACCTTCCCCTGCAAATTCATGCAATGGAAAAAGCCGGGTTTGACGAGAAAAAGAAGAGCAAAATAAAGCTGCATTTGTCTAAATTAACTTTCCCTGAAGTGCAGAAGCTCATTTCAGTGGGTTCTTTCTTTGTATTTTTCATAGTAGCGGTAAGGGAAGTTATTTTTTAGCTTCTTATATAAATTGTAAAGTTTAATATATGATTGTATAATTTTTATATGCAGGAAATAATAGTAATAGCCTTTTTTGTCGTTGTCCTTGTTGCCGTTTTTACAGCGCTTTTTGCCAACTTTCTGCAAATAGGCAAAAGCCCCGGGGACACGGGGGGACCTGCTGCCATAAACGCGTCGCAGGTAATTGCCCGGGCTGAAAACCTGTACGAAATGGGCCAGCCCAGCAAGGCGATTAAGACCCTTGAAGACCTCGTTAAAAAACAGCCGAATGAAATCAACGCAAGATTCCTGCTGGGAGCTTACCTGTTCGAAAAGAACCTCCCCTCAAAAGCTGAAAAACATTATAACCACATATTAAAAATTAATCCCGAAAATACTGACGCGCTTGAAAAAATTGCTGACTGCAACGCCCTTGCCGGTAAGTTTGAAAAGGCTGCCCGGGGATACAGGAATGTTCTGGCGGTAGCGGGCGATGATTTTGACGTAAGGGAAAAACTTGCGGATGTATACATAAGAATGAACAGCCATGACCCTGCGATTAAGGAGTTCAGGGCTATTTTAACCAAAAACCTCTATAATACCAGGGTTAAAAGAAAGCTCGCGGACTTATTCTTTAGCAAGGGCGAGTACAAAAGGGCAATCAGTGAATATGAGGAAATACTTAAAACAGACGGCCCGACAATCGGAATTTTAAAAAGAATCGCAAAATCTAACTGCTTGCTAAATAAATTTGTAGACGCAGCGCTTGCGTATAAAAAAATGATTGAAATTGATGAGAGAGACCCCGTTTTATATAAAGAGCTCGCTGAAATATACGTAAGTACACAGTCTTATGAAAGGGCTGCAAAGACCTATGCGCTTATGGCAGAAAAAGAGCTTGATGTTTCGCCGGAACTTCTAATCAGGCTGGCTGAAATTTACCTGCTCTGCGAGGAATACGAGAAAGCCCTTTTAACGGCTAAAAAGGTTCTTGCTGAAAATCCTTCATATGCCGGTGCACTGGAAATAATCGGCGAATCCTACAGAAAACTCGAACAGTACCAGACGGCAATCCGGAATTTTAATAAGCTGATTGAAGAAACACCCGAGCCGGAAGAGATAAAAAGAATAAAGAAAAACATATGCCTGGTATTGTGTGACTGGGGCAACCAGTTCCTTGGCAGGGAGGAGTACCGGGAGGCCATTGATAAATTTGTTGAAGCTCTCCAGTATGACCCGAATAACCCGGAAATATACGTGAACCTGGGCAAGACAAATAACGAAATTAAAAATTATGAGGCCGCAATTTCCCACTTTAAAAAAGGGCTTGAGCTCTCGGGATATAGCCCCGAGATATACGAGGAAGCAGCAAGGGTTTATGAAACTACCGGGCAAACCAGTGAAGCTGTTGACCTGTATTATGATGCGGCAAAAAGATATCCCGATAACCATAAAATAAGAATTGCGCTGAGCGTTGTTTTATCAAGAGCCGGCTTTTATGCCCAGGCAGAGACCGAGCTTTTGACCGCACAGGTGCTCAAGCCCGATAGTGCCGATGTTTATTATAACCTTGCGGTTGTTAGTGAGCGCCTCAGCAAATACCCGGATGCAAGGGAGCATTATAAAAAAGCGCTTGAGCTTAACCCTGAGCACGAGGAAGCCCAAAATGGCCTTAACGGCTTATCCGAGAGAGATGGACGGGATTAGCGGCAGCCTGCTGAAAACCGCCCTGTCCGGTATGACATTAGCCGAGCTGGAAGAGTTTATCGTAAATAATAATGAACCCAAATTCAGGGCCCGACAGCTCCATTACTGGCTGTACAGAAGACCTGCCGTTAATTTTGACGATATGAGCAACCTGTCAAAGGATTTCAGGGCAAAATTAAACGAAACGGCAGTAATAACCAACACAAAAATCAGGCAAAAACTGCTCGGGAAGGACGGCACAATAAAATACCTCCTGGAATACCCCGATGGTAACGTGGTGGAAACGGTTTTAATGAGGTATGAAAAAAGACCCAACCTGACGGCCTGTTTGAGTACCCAGATAGGATGCAAAATCGGCTGCGTTTTTTGTGCTACGGGAAAAAATAAATTTATAAGGGACCTGACGGCCAGGGAAATAGTTGACCAGATAATTATTATCCAGAAGGATACGGGGCAGACAATTACAAACCTGGTATTTATGGGCCAGGGAGAACCCCTTTTAAATTACGATGAAACAGTAAAGGCAATAAAAATAATTAACACTGAGCTTGAAATAGGCATGCGCAGGATAACAGTGTCCACCTGCGGTATTGTTCCCAATATTTACCGGCTCTCAGGCGTTAACCGCCAGCTAAACCTCGCACTGTCACTTCATGCGCCGGAGCATGAACTAAGAAAAAGATTAATGCCCATAGAGAATAAATACCCCCTCGATGAAGTTATAAAAGCGCTAAAGGAGTTTGTGAAAAAGACAAAGCGAAGAGTAACCATAGAATATATTTTAATAGACGGCATAAACGATGGTATTGAACATGCAAAAAAATTAAACGGCCTTTTAAAGGATTTGAAGTATAATATTAACCTGATACCCTATAACCCCGTAGAGGGGTGTGAATTTAAAAAACCTTCCGGGGAAAGGGTAAGTAAATTTAAGGAAATAGTGGAAATGGGCACAAAAAAGGTAACGGTCAGGCTGGAAAGGGGTACGGACATTTCCGCGGGTTGCGGGCAGTTGGCGGGAACTTTAGAAAACGTAAAATAACTTTTGAAAATCAGAAATCGCCTTTAATTTTTTGGTGTTTTGGTTAAAAATAATAATATATATAAAAAAGTTAAAAATAGTTTTATGACAAAAAGCATGGAAGACCCGAATACAATATCAGAGCAAAAAGCCAGACAAGCGCTGGAAAACCTGAATGAGCTCCCGTCCATGCCTGCGGTTGTGGGCCAGGCCCTGAATATAATAGATGACCCGAATGCCAATATTAACCGCCTCGCGGAGATTCTTTCAACAGATATATCCATAACCACACAGCTGTTAAAATTGGTTAACTCCGCATATTACGGTTTTCCTTCGCAAATAACAACCATAAACAAGGCAATGGCTCTTTTAGGGCTTAATAAGGTAAGAAGCCTGATACTGGGCCTGGCTGTAAAGCCAATGATGCTGTCCGAGCACGGGAAAAAATTATGGCATCACTCCCTGCGGTGTGCCGTAGGCTCAAAGTACCTGGCAAAGAACCTTGAGTTTGGGGACCCGGAAGAGGCATTTATAACAGGGCTTTTGCACGATATAGGCAAAACAGTGCTCCAGGTTCAAAATATTAACGCCTATAATGAAGTACAGAAACTTGCCGCTATCGGGGCTGATATTCTTGATGCGGAGAGGACTTTTTACGGGTTTACGCATACCGAGGTAGGAAAAATTTTAACTGAAAAATGGAATCTCCCGCTCATAATAGGTATTACGGTTGAACACCATCACAACCCCCTGGCGTCAGAAGAGAGTATGTCAGCGGGGATTGTTTATGTTGCAAACTGCATTACCCGGGAGCAGTTAAAGTACCCTGTTTTTGACCAGGACATAATTGACTCGCTTGATTTTGAGATACCTGACCCGGAGGCAATGAGGGAAAAAGTTTTTGAGCTCAGCCAGCCGGTTATTGACGCGTTTTCCTAGGTTTCTGATACTGCCTGAGTGGTTAGTATAAAAATTTACCGGTTTTTATAAATATATTCCTATGAATACGCCGGGAAAAAATATCGCAATCGTAACTGACCAGTTGGCAAGCGGAATAGGAGGAGCGGAAAGCATAACTTTTGCTGTGGCGGAAAAATTGCCCGGCGCTGATATTTATACTACGGTTTGTGAATACGGCATATTGCCGGAGCATATTAAAAAAAGGAATATTCATACCACGTTTTTGCAGAAACTGCCCCGTGCCACAAAACTATATAAAGCATACCTGCCATTAATGCCTACTGCAATAGAATACCTGGACCTGCAAAAATACGATATAATTTTTTCCTCGCACCATTGTGCGGCAAAAGGCATCATTCCAAGGCCGGATGCGATACATATATGTTACTGCCATTCCCCTGCGCGGTATATATGGGATATGTTCTGGGTTTATTCTGAATTGAACGGGTTTAGCAGGTATAAAAGACTGGCTTCTTTTTTCCTGGCAAATTATTTAAGGATGTGGGACGTTACAAGTTCCAACAGGGTAAATTATTTTATCGCAAATTCCAGCTATACGGCAGCCAGAATCGCAAAATTTTATAACAGGAAGAGCCGGGTTATTTACCCGCCGGTGGAAACGGCCCGGTTTAGCCATGGCGAACCCGAAGATTTTTATTTCATGGCAGGCAGGCTGGTTGCATATAAGAGGTTTGACCTGGCCATCAGGGCGTTTAATGCATCAGGAAAGAAGCTGGTTATTGTCGGGGACGGCGTTGAGTATGAGAAATTAAGGGCAATGGCCGGACCTAATATAACCATGCCGGGAAAAGTGCCATCAGTGGAGGTTGTTGATTATATGAGCAGGTGCAGGGGTTTTGTTTTCCCGGGCAGGGAGGATTTTGGGATTGTCATGGCCGAGGCGCAGGCTGCGGGTAAGCCGGTTATAGCTTTTAGGGGAGGCGGGGCTCTTGATATTGTGCTGGATAATGAAACCGGGGTGTTGTTTGAGGAACAAAGCATTGAGTCATTGAATAATGCTGTTAAAAAAGCTGAGGAAATTGACTGGGACCATAAATTTATTGCCCGGCACGCCAAAAAATTCGATAAAAAAAGGTTTATGGACAAACTGGATTTTCTTTTCAAAAACGCCCGCCAGCTCGAGAAAATGGATAAAAAAGGTTTTTATGACTAAAAATTTTAAATAAGGCAGCCTGAACTGTTACCGGGGGAGAGCCCATGTGCTCGCCGTTGTGATATACTAAAATGAGTTTGAATTTCGGAAAACCGGCAAAGCCGGATTTTCCAAAATCCATCGCTCCTGCTTCGCCATACCGCTCCAGGCGTTAGCAGT
>JANQGS010000198.1 GCA_028277195.1 Candidatus Gastranaerophilales bacterium | reverse complement strand
TTCGGAAATAAAACTTTTTTCAGGCAAAAAAGTCGGCTTCCTCCCCTCCCAGGAGGCTTCCCCATATGAACAGGTATACTCTGACCCGGAAGTGGCAAGACAACAGCTAAAAATACTCAAGGAACACCCTGATGTCATTATAACCCCGGTAAAAAACCTGCTGAATACCTTCCTCTCAAAACAAAAAAGAGACCATAACTCGATAAAATTAGGATTAAAAACAAAGGCTGACCCCTTTGATGTCGCTCAAAAACTGGTAGACATAGGCTATAAAAGGGTAACAACAGTTATAGACCCCGGAGAATTCAGCTTAAGAGGTGATATCCTTGATATTTACCCGATTTCCGGCGAGCCAACCAGGGCGGAATTTTTTTGTGATGAAGTTGAGAGCCTTCGGGTTTTTAATATAGACTCCCAGCGTTCAATCAGGAAAATAAATGCCATTATCATAGAACCCCGGTATAAAATCGTTATTAAGCAAGAGGACAGGGAGTTACTGCTTAAAAAATTACGGGAAATGCCTTCCTCTCCGTATATGGAAAATTTTATATCAAGATTTGAAGCGGACAGCTACACGGAAGGCATAGAATACTTTGCGCCCCTTATGAATGAGGGATTAAGCGGCATTTTTAATTACCTGCCCGGGGATATGCTTGTTTTTATGCATGAGTCCGCGGAAATTGCTCATAAAATGCAGGTTCAACATGAAAAATACATAAAAGAGTATGAAAACAACATAAATGAAGGCATAGCGCCTGAACTGCCCTATCTCTTGCATCTCAGGCCCGGTGAGGTTATTAAAAAGCTAAACAGTTATCCTGCCCTGCGCCTGGACAGTTTTATAGGAGACGAGGCCGAAATTGTCGAGGAAATACCCTGCAGCTCACCGCCAAAATTTATGGCTGACCTGCATAACGCGGCTGAATACATAGAAAACCTGAAAAGGCGGGGATATAGCGTTTATGTGGACACAGAATACCCCGACAGGGTGGAGCCTGCCCTCAGGGAAACGGAATGTGACTGCCCGGTAAGCAACAGGGGATTTGAGGAGGGATTTTTATTGCCCGGGATGAACCTGGGCATTATAACAGACGCTGAGCTGTTTAATAAAAAGGTTAAAAAACCCACCCTGGGCAGGAGAACCTCTAAAAAGGAGAGCATAGATTACCTTGTTTCGGTTAATGACCTGAAAGAAGGGGATTTTATAGTCCATTCCCGGCACGGGATAGGAAAATTCATTGGTATGACAAAACAGGAAATAGACGGGGAGCAAAAGGATTACCTGAGCATTGAATACTCAAACTCTGACAAGCTGTACATGCCGGCAGAGCAGATAAACCTGCTTTCCAGGTACAGAGGTGCCGGTACACCGCCAAATCTGTCAAAAATGGGCGGGGTAGAATGGGCCAACATTAAAAGAAAAGTTAAAAAAGCTATAGCTGACATAGCAGGGGAATTACTGGAGCTTTACGCAAGGAGGGCAAAGGTAAAGGGGTTCTTTTTTGAGCAGGACAGCCCCTGGCAACTCGAAATGGAGAATGCGTTTCCATATACGGAAACCCCTGACCAGATGCAGGCCATTATCGACACAAAAGCCGATATGGAGTCGGAAAAAGTACTTGACAGGCTTATTTGCGGGGATGTAGGGTTTGGAAAAACGGAAGTAGCCCTGCGGGCAGTATTTAAAGCCGCGTTATCAGGCAAGCAGGCCGCAATACTTGTCCCGACAACCGTTCTTGCGCAGCAGCACCTGCTGACTTTTCGGGACAGGTTAGGGCCCTATCCGGTAAAAATTGAGTTATTATCGAGGTTCAGGACCCCAAAAGAGCAAAAATCAACAATAAACAGCCTTTTAACAGGTGAATGCGACATTGTAATAGGCACACACAGGCTCCTGCAAAAAGATATACAGTTCAAAAACCTCGGGCTGCTTGTTATAGACGAGGAGCACAGGTTTGGGGTGTCGCATAAGGAGAAAATAAAGCAGCTCAAATCGGAGGTTGACGTGCTTACCCTCACAGCGACCCCCATTCCCCGGACCCTTAATATGGCGCTATCGGGCCTGCGGGAAATGAGCATAATCAATACCCCACCCGTAAACCGAGCCCCCATAAAAACATTTATAGGGCCATACAGCGAATCCATCGTAAGAACAGCTATTTTGCACGAGCTGGAAAGGGAGGGCCAGGTATATTTCCTGCATAACAGGGTTCAATCCGTCTACAGGGTTGCAGACGAGTTGCGGGAACTGCTCCCGGAAGCAAGAATAGCGGTAGGCCACGGCCAGATGAAAGAGCGGGAACTGGAGCGGGTAATGTACGGTTTTTCAGCGCATGAATATGACATACTTGTGTGCACTACCATTATTGAATCCGGGCTGGATATACAAAATGCCAACACGATTGTAATTGACGAGGCTGACAAGTTTGGGCTGGCGCAGCTCTACCAGATAAGGGGAAGGGTTGGCAGGAGCGAGCGGCAGGCTTATGCCTATTGCCTTTACAGGCCCAATAAACTCCTTACCCCCGAGGCAAAGGACAGGTTAAAAGCAATAAAAGACTTTACCACACTGGGCAGCGGGTATCAGATTGCATTAAGGGACCTTGAAATAAGGGGAGTTGGAAACATTTTAGGCCCGCAGCAGCACGGGCATATGGTTTCAGTTGGTTTTGACCTTTATTGCTCCATGCTTGAGGAAACAATACAGGAATTAAAGGGAGAAAAAGTGCTTAAAAAAGAGCCTGCGGTTATTGACATAAACATAACCGCTTTTATTCCCGATGAATGGGTGGGGCATGACAGGGAGCAGAAAATGATTGAGTATAAGCGCCTGGCTGATGTTTACTCCGCCGGGGAGCTGCAAATCCTCAGGGATGAGTGGATTGACAGGTTCGGCACCGTACCGCCGGAGGTGGAGAGGCTTATAAAAATAATCAGGCTAAGGCTTATGGCTACTGACGTGGGAATAAACATGGCAAGGGAAACACTTGATGAGATAAGAATATTTTCAGATTATACCCTTGCAGAGTTTAACATGCTTAAAAAAAAGCTGGATGCGAAAATCGCGGGCAGGATGCGCTGGGTAAAAGCCCCTTTAAAATCAGAAAACGGCAGTTCTGTTATCCTCATTAAATGCCCTTATCTTGCGAGTGATGATAAACTGGGGCTTCTTGAAGAAATTTTTTCCGCTTTATGCTTACTACAGAAAAATTGGGATGGGAAGCAAGTTTGTAATATGCCTTAACATAACCTGAAACCATTCTTTGCGCTGAAAAATTATCCTCTACGTGCTTCCTGCAGGCAAAGCGGTCGATTTTACCAATATCATCAACCCTTTTTATAAGCTCCTCTATGTTATTTTCAACATATCCCGTAACGCCATGCTCTACGACCTCCGGTACAGAGCCCGAGTTCAGCGCTAAAACGGGTGTGCCGCAGGCCATTGCCTCTGCCATTGTCAAACCGAACGGCTCGGGCCAGGTTACGGCATGCACCAGGGCATGGGCATTTGTGAGAAGGTCGGA
>JANQGS010000145.1 GCA_028277195.1 Candidatus Gastranaerophilales bacterium | reverse complement strand
GGCAAAGCCGGATTTTCCAAAATCCATCGCTCCTGCTTCGCCATACCGCTCCAGGCGTTAGCAGTTAAAATCCGAAATTTATT
The DNA here is from genome assembly GCA_028277195.1 of Candidatus Gastranaerophilales bacterium. Taxonomy (GTDB): domain Bacteria; phylum Cyanobacteriota; class Vampirovibrionia; order Gastranaerophilales; family UBA9971; genus JANQGS01. The sequence continues at coordinate 3,085 of JANQGS010000145.1, read as the reverse complement.
TTGGGAGCGGTATAATAACTAAATTAGACATAGGAGATAAAAATGGAAAGAAGCTGTTTACTTTCACCGGGGTGTAAATGTGATGAGTCTTTTGAAAAGGCATTTTCCTTTACCCCGGAAGAAATAATAAACATAGTAAAGGAATCAGGCCTGAGAGGGCGCGGCGGGGCAGGCTTCCCGACGGGCATGAAGTGGGAATTCGCATCAAAAGCCGCGGGAGAGAAAAAATACGTTATATGTAACGCCGACGAGGGCGAACCCGGAACTTTCAAGGACAGGGTCCTGCTCACTGACAGTATAGACAAATTAATACAGGGCATGGTTATCGCGGGATACGCAATAGGCTCAAATTACGGCATAATCTACCTCAGGGGTGAGTATAAATGGATGCTGGACTACCTTAACAAGAAATTTGATGAAATGAAGGAGCAAAATTACCTTGGTAAGGACATCCTGAACAAGGATTTTGACTTTGACATAGAAATAAAACTTAATGCGGGGGCTTATGTGTGCGGAGAGGAAACCGCCCTGCTTGAATCAATAGAGGGCAAAAGGGGCGAACCCAGGAATAAACCGCCTTTCCCGGTACAAAAGGGTTATATGGGCTTTCCTACTGTAATTAATAACGTTGAGACCCTCTGCAATATCCCTTATATAATAAGCCATGGAGTTGCCGAGTTTAAAAAATACGGAACACAACAGTCCTGCGGCACAAAACTTTTCAGTATATCGGGTGACTGCGCAAAACCCGGCGTATATGAAGTTGATTTAGGTATAAAAATCAACGAATTGCTGGATATGGTAGGCGCAACAAACACAAAAGCCGTACAAATCGGCGGCGCATCCGGCGCAACAGCCTGCGAGAAGGAATTTGACAGGGAAGTATGCTTTGAGGGCTTCCCCCCGGGCGGCTCAATAATAATTTTTAATAAATCCCGCAACATGGCCCGGGTTCTCAAAAATTTCATAGATTTCTTTGAAGAGGAGTCCTGCGGCCAGTGCACACCTTGCAGGGAAGGCACTTACAGGCTCAACCAGTCCGTAGACAAAATCATTCAAACCGGAAAACTCTCTGATGAAGAGATGAATACTATGCTTGAGCTGGCAGAGGTAATGAAAACCTCCTCAAAATGCGGTTTAGGCCAGACTGCCGCTAACCCTTTCATTGATATACCGGGAAAATTCAGGGAAGATTTTTAATCTTTTAAATTTTATTATTAACAAGGAGATAAATAATGCAAACAGCAATAGAAAACAAGATAAACGTAAGCATAAACGGCAGGGACTTCGAAGCTAAACAGGGAGAAAGCGTTCTCCGACTCGCAAAAAGAAACGGCATCCATATCCCTACCCTGTGCCATCACGAAGACCTCTGTATCTCGGGCAACTGCCGGATATGCGTGGTGGAAGTGGAAGGCCGGAGAACACTCCAAACCTCATGCTCCACCCCGGTGGCGGAAAAAATGGTTATCCGCACAAATACAAGAAAAGTGCGCAAAACCAGGCAAATGCTCATAGAACTGCTCCTGGCAGAGCACGTTGGCGATTGCCAGACCTGCCGCCGCAACCTTAACTGCGAATTGCAGGACCTTGCGGCGGAATACGGCGTGGAAGAGGTAAGGTTCGGCAAGTCCCGGGAAAAAAGGTGTGAAATTGACGCCCTGACCCCTGTAGTAAGGGATAATGACAAATGCGTACTCTGCCGCAGGTGTACCCAGGTTTGCGAGGAAATACAGGGCGTTGAGGCGATAAAGCCCGTGGGCAGGGGAAAAGATACTGAAATATGCAGCCTTTTCAGCGTTCCCCTTGATGAAACAACCTGTGTATTCTGCGGCCAGTGCATAAACCGCTGCCCGACCGCCGCGCTTACGGAAAGGGACGCCACAAAAGACGTCTGGAAAGCCATAGACGACCCTGAAAAGCACGTTGTTGTCCAGACTGCCCCGGCAATCAGGGCTGCCCTCGCTGAAGCGTTTGACGTGCCTCCGGGAGAGAGGGTAACCGGTAAAATGGCCGCCGCGCTTAAGATGCTCGGGGTTGACACGGTTTTTGACACTGATTTTACCGCTGATTTGACCATTATTGAAGAGGGAACAGAGCTTTTAACAAGGCTTAAAAAGGCGCTTGTCGAAAAATCCGAGGTTTCCCTGCCAATGTTTACATCCTGCTCGCCGGGATGGATAAACTATATTGAACACTATTACCCTGAGCTGCTGGACCACCTTTCAACCTGTAAGTCCCCGCAACAGATGTTTGGCGCTCTTATAAAATCGTATTACGCCCAAAAAAAGGGCATAGACCCCGCAAATGTTGTTTCCGTATCGGTAATGCCCTGTACAGCCAAGAAATACGAGGCTGACAGGCCGGAAATGATTGACAGCGGCTATAAGGACGTTGATTACGTACTCACTACCAGGGAGCTGGCAAGAATGATTAAGCAGTCCGGTATTGACCTTATGACGCTTGAGGATGCCGATTTTGACGACCCAATGGGTATCTCAACAGGCGCGGGCGTTATATTCGGCGCTACAGGCGGTGTTATGGAAGCCGCCATCAGGACGGCTTATGAACTGGTAACCGGCAGGGAAGTGCCTTTCCAGAACCTCGACATTAAACCTGTCCGGGGCATGGAGGGCATAAGGGAAGCCTCGCTTGTAATTACCGACCCCGTGCCGGAGTGGGGTTTTCTTGACGGCGCGGAAGTAAAGGTGGCGATTGCCCATAGCCTGACCATGGCAAAAGAGCTTATGAATAAAGTAAGAGATGGCGAAGCGCCTTATCATTTTATAGAAATTATGGCATGCCCGGGCGGTTGCCTTGGGGGCGGAGGCCAGCCAATACCAACAAGTCCCGAAATCAGGCAAAAACGCGCCCAGGCAATATATACCGAGGATGGCGCTATGAAGCTCAGGAAATCCCACGAAAACCCTGCCGTTAAGTTCCTTTATGAGAATTTCCTCGGCGAACCCAACGGCCACAAGTCGCATGAGCTACTACATACCCGTTACACGCCAAAAGGCAACTGGTAAAACTTGTGTTATTTGCTTTTATTTTGCCTTTTTAATTAATATTTTATTATTCCTAA
>JANQGS010000250.1 GCA_028277195.1 Candidatus Gastranaerophilales bacterium | reverse complement strand
TTTTTCTTCGGCTTCGCTCACTGCGTTCGCTCAGCCGTAAAAATTATATAAGGAATATTTTTGAAAATTTTTAAAATTCGTAAAAATTTTTTATTTGTTACTTAGAAAAAAACCGGTGTTTTAAAGATGTTGACCAGAGCGCTGAATAAAATAACCGAAAACAATAACCTGAGCCGGGAAGAAGCTGCCGGGCTTATTGATATTATCGGCACGGGTGATGCTAACCCCGCGCAGATAGCAGCCCTTTTGGCGGCGCTCAGGACCAAGGGTGAAACTGTCCCGGAAATAACCGGCTTTGCGCTCAGGATGCGCGAAAAAGCCCTGAAAATAAACACCTGCGGTATTGATACCATTGCTGATTCTTGCGGGACCGGCGGTGACGGGGCTAATACCTTTAATATATCCACTGCCTCGGCCATTGTTGCCGCTGCCTGCGGAGCAAATATAGCAAAACACTCGAATTTCGGGATTACAGGCAAATGCGGCAGCAGCAACGTGCTCGAAGCCCTCAACATACCCCTGCAAAAAAAACCCGCCATGGTCGAAAAAAACCTGGAACAACACTCAATTGCCTTTATACACGCTCCCTTTTTTCATAAAAGTACATTCCACCTCAATGCCGTGAGAAAAGAAATCGGCATACGTACTATTTTTAACTTCCTGGGGCCTCTTACAAACCCGGCAAAACCCACCGGACAGGTCATAGGGGTTTCAAACCCCAAAATGCTCCCGAAAATAACCGAAACCCTGCGTAATCTCGGCTGCAAAAAGGCCATGGTTGCGTGCGGGACTGACCCTGTTATGGACGAGATAAGTATTTGCGGAAAAACCGCGATATATAAGCTGGAAAACGGGAAAATAGAAAATTTTGAGATAACGCCCGGGGACTTTGGGATGGAAAAAGCCGCTTTAAAAGAAATAGCGGGCGGCACGCCGGATGTTAACGCCGGTATTATAAAGGGTATTTTTTCCGGGCAAATAAAAGGGGCAAAGCTCAATATACTGCTATTGAACGCTTCGGCGGTGCTCTGGGCCGCAAACATGGCAGAGAGCCTTGAGCAGGGCGTAAATATTGCCGCAGGGGCTATAGAAGAAGGCATGGCAATGGATAAACTCCTGAGCCTGTCAGAAACGCCCGTCTGAGTTGACCAGGCCAATATTGTTTACTTTTTCCTGCTCATTGTCTACTGTCAGAATAAAATTATCAAACACGTAAAAGTCATGCCTGTTGTCTATTTTTTCGGTGTTTTTTGGCTTATTAAGGTATTTCAGGATGTTTATTGCCTCCTCGTCAGAGGGCACGAGGTTTATCCAGGTTAAGACACCGTTTTCAAAGCGCAAAATAGCCTTACGGTAATAATGCCCGGCTCCCTTGAGTTCCTCCACAAGCGTATATGTAGAATTCAGGTCAAATTCCCCCTCCATGTAAGGAAGCAGGCCGGGGTAAGCCCGGGAGAATTCCCTTTCCGTCGTAATGCCGGGTTTTAGCCCGGGAAATACCTCAAAAAACCTCTTCCGGCCCGAGCCGGTATTTTCATTCTGTAAATTATTCTCAATAACCTGCTCTGATGTCTCGAAAACTGAGATACTCCTTGCAAAAAGATGCTTTTTATCAACCGATACACTGAAATTATTGTAGTTATAATAATCGAGCGTTTCACTGTATTTTGTGTCAATATACTCGGGAAAGCCGTATAGTGTTATAAAATCATTTATTTCAACCTGCCTGTTAAGTACAAATTCAATCCAGTCAAGGCTTTTATGCCTGAACCCCACGTTAACCTCGGTAAAGTTATTAACATTGACGGGCCTGGCGGTAAAAATAAGTATTTCACCGTCCGGGGCATAGGGTTCCGTGCCGGGGCATATGGCGGTGAATTCCTCGGGGGTTGTTTTCCGGAACTCAAAATGTTCCGGCGAGTATGAACTTATTTCCTTCCAGTCCGGCAACCTGTCGGGAAATACGCAGGCAGTGGAAAAAGTTGCAATTAAGAAAATATATATTATTGAAAAAAATTTTTTCATATTATTATTTTC
>JANQGS010000235.1 GCA_028277195.1 Candidatus Gastranaerophilales bacterium | reverse complement strand
AATGCAGCCGGGTAGCCAGGTCAAGGTCATCTGTTAACGTAAAATTGTTCCACCCTCCCACATCAAGCAACGCCTCTTTTTTTACAAGCTGGCCGTTACCCCGCAACTCCACAGCTCCCCTGATTGAGTCCCTGCCCGCCTGGAAATGGGCATCTAGTATATATTCATTATCCTGGCATCTTGTCAGGAGGTTTGTGTTTCTGTTCAGGATTACTTTTCTGGCCTGGACGGCCCCTGCCTCCCTATCAGCAAGGTATGGCAGGACATTACTTAAAAAATCCCGCTCTATTCTGGCGTCAGCGTCAAATATACATAATACCTCGCCGTTTATAAGGGGGAATACTTCGTTTAATACCGCTGATTTACCCGGGAAAGCGTCTTTTTCCCTTATGTGGTATCTTATTTTGGGATTTTTCCTGCTTATTTCCTTTATTATTTGCGGGGTATTATCCGTGCTCCTGTCATCAACCACTATAATTTCAAACTTTTTATAATCAACTCGCAGAATGTTTTCTACTGTTTCCCTTATTACTTTTTCCTCATTATGCGAGGGGATAATTATGCTCACAAAGGGTTCATAGTTAAGCTCATCAGTGAATTTACCCTTGTAAACGCCTTTTTTTATGAGTTTTTTAATTTTTCTTTTCTGGTGCGACTGCGAGGCTTCTATGAGAAACAGGTAAAACGTCATAAGCGCAAGGAGCAGGTATATTGCCGATTGTATGGGGAGATATTTTTGAAAGATAAACAGGATAATCCATGATATTACCAGTAATACTGCCAGAGCAAGCCTGTCCTTCATTTTTCACTTACCTCATCCTTAAGTCCTCAGTAATTATATAACAATCATTAGTAGTATTGCAATCTGGCCGAGTACTCCCTGATCACCTCAGCAGCGTTTTTACTGCCCCGGATTTCGCCCGCCATTATCTTGAATTTTTCTGCGCTCTGTTTATATACCGGGTCGTTTATTATTTTTATTATGCTTTTTGCCAGCCTGTCAGGCAAAAACTCCTTATACTCAAGTTTTATGGCGGTTTGCAACGCTTCCATCCTTGAAGCGTTATTTTCCTGCTCTGTTTGCTTGAAATCAGGAATTATAATGGAGGGCTTGCCCAGCGATAAAAGCTCCATTGCCGTGCTGTGCCCTGCCTGGGTTATAACAAGGTCAGCCGCATTTAAATAAGGGGCAATATTGCCTATACGGCTGAATATTCTTACGTTACCGGGTATTTCAGGGGCTTCAAAACTGCTGAATATGTCGAAATGATAATCGCTGAGCAGCCTGGCTGTCTCCAGCACCCTGTCAAACAGCGGCTTTCTGTAGGCATGCCCGCCAAGTGTTACTACTATATAGGTATCCGAGGGCTTTTCAATTTCTTCTATATTATCAACGTCAAAGCATACGAGAGGCCCGACAAACCTGGTGCGCTTCATGACCTTGAAGTTCCTGCTCAAACTGTCCATGCAGACAGTATAGGGCGGGGGAAAGTCAGGTATCATTATTTCCTCGGCAGAACTCAGCCAGGTTTTCATTATCCAGTCAAATGACTTGCCAAAAACCCTTATTAAAGCCGAATCCTTCTCGAAAAAAGGGTAAAACGCACTCTGGTTGGTGATAACAATGCATGGCAGGCTTAACTTGTCCGCGGCCATGACCGGGCTCATCCTGCCGTCAGCCACAACGCATGATGCCCCGTTTTCCCTTATAACGTCAATTTCCTTATTTATAATGTCATTGAATTTTAAAGCCCAGTCATGGTTCTTGATTATGGTCTTTTTAACGTCGAAAGCTCCTTTTGCGCCTATGAGCCTGAGCTCCTGCGGCAGTTCAGCGCAATTGTACCCCAGGTTTTTAAACCTTTCCAGCGAGTAGTTATATGTGCCGATTATTACCTCATCTTTCGGGAACTCCCCGGCTATGGCCAGGGCCCTGCTTGAATGGCCAAGTCCTTCGCTGCTGATTGACAGATACACTTTATGGTCAGGTATAAATTTTTTCCTGCGTTTAATTTTATATGTTTCAAATAACGGCATTTATCATATCCCTAAAACAAAATTATACTGCTCCCAAATTAAATTTCAGATTTTTACAGTCAATGCCTG
>JANQGS010000031.1 GCA_028277195.1 Candidatus Gastranaerophilales bacterium | reverse complement strand
TATAAGGGTTAATACGAGGTTATGCGGGGGCATGGGCCTTTTGCCGTAATCCTGCCTTTTGCCTACCATAATGGCCGCCGCTAAAGCTGCTGCCCCCGACGAGATATGGACCACGAGCCCGCCCGCAAAATCAAGCGCGCCCAGTTTCTCTCCTATCCAGCCTCCGCCCCATACCCAGTGGGCCAGCGGGCAATACACGACTGTTACCCAGATTACAAGAAAAAACAGGTATGTGCTGAATTTAAACCGCTCGGCGAACGCCCCGGTAATAAGAGCGGGAGTAATGATTGCAAACATTAACTGGAAAGCCATGAATACGTAATGAGGAATTGTGTCGCTGTAAGGCCCGGGCTCTACTCCCACCCCCTTCAGGCCTATGTAGTCAAGTCCTCCAATGAGTGAGCCTATATCAGAGCCGAATGCCAGGCTGTACCCCCACAGCACCCATACCAGGGTTACGACGGCAAGGGCCACAAAGCTCTGCATAATAGTGCCTAAAATGTTCTTACTCCTGACCATGCCGCCATAGAACAGGGCAAGCCCCGGTGTCATAAGCATTACAAGAGCCGTTGATACTAACAGCCAGGCAGTATCTGCCTTGTCAATCGTTGTTGTTACTGGTTCCATTTTTTTCTCCTTTTTATTATCTTAATGACAGCGATTAAAACAACACCTGCGCCAGCCCACCCAGCCTGCTGCTATCCTTTTGGGCGGCAGAGAGCCTGTCTGCGTAAGTGTAATTGACCATTAGCAGCACATTAGGAGCTATCAGGTAATTAGCGCCAAATACATACTCATAACTCGCGTCATTGCCGACTGATATATCAGGGTTAAACTGGTCAAACCTCGTTAAAAGCGTGAGCTTGTCATTATACCTGTAAATTAAATCAGCGTATAATCCCTGTCCTTCGTTCATTGAAGAACCGTTTATCCCGTCAACGTCAAGGTATTCAAAGTTAATGCCGAATTTACCTATGTCATAGCTTATGTGCCCGCCTATTCCGTCCAGGTTGTTGGTGGTATTCCTGCTGATAAGGTGGCTTCCGCCTATGAGTAGCTCTCCCCATTCAGGATGCTCGTGGAATGGATTAAAATTAAGCTGTGAAGCGTATCCCAGGCCATGATTATTATCGGTGGCGTTTTGGCCGACGCCGTTATATATGCCTGCCGTGTAGCTGACAAAGCCCCAGTCCCCGATAATTTGCGTACCGGTATCCAGGCCCTGCCCGAGGTTTCTGGATATCTGTGAATATTCTATAAAATCAAGGTCCTGCGGGTATAATGGGGCTTCAAGGCCGAACGGAAGCCATATTTGCCCTAATTGCACCTCATGATTGGGTATAATGTCAGTATGCACATAGAAATCATCCAGAATACCGTTAGCAGTGCTTGTAAAGTTTCTTGTGGGGACAAGCAGGGCCTGATAGCCTACATGTTCTGCCAGTTTACCCGTTAACCTGACTTCACCGTAGGGCAGGCTGAAGTTAGACGGGGTAGACGGGTTGCCCGCTTGAAAGTTAGCATAATAAGAAGCCCTGGCAGCCCCCGTAATTTTAAAGTCTTCCCCATAATTAAAGCCCCAGAGTGTCCTGCTCTTTTCCTCAACTTCCGAAACCCTGCCTTTTAGAACGGCAATGTCTGCTTCCAGCCTGTTTATTTCAGCGCTCAATTCCTGCTGTAGTATTTCAACCTTTGCTTTCTCAACCTCATTGAGTTTTAAATTCTTTTCTTCCACCTGTCCCATCAGGTTTACCAGGATAATAGCCGCTTCCTTGCGGGAAATAGTCGCGCTTGAGTCAAATCCCTGCAAACCGTAAGTTTTGCTTATATTCTGGAGTGTTTTGTAAGCCCAGTGGTTTTTATTAATGGTTTTTCCCTGGCTTGAGGGAGTTGTACTCTCAAGTGAGTAGTTGTTAAGCTCGCTCAGGGCAATACTCTGTGCGCTTACCGGCAGGGCAAGCGCCAGCCCGGCAAGCATTGTCCCTATCAGGGCAATGTTTTTGATGTTTTTTCCGTACATTCTTCTCTCCTTCTCAAAATTTGAAAAACCTGTGAACTCTTTTTTCTCGGCCCACAGGTTTTTTTAAACTTTTCCCTTTAAATAATTAAGCAAGTACCCTGCAAACCGGAATAAGTTTCTTTTTCTGGTTTGTAGCCTGTTTATTCTGCTTATTTGATGAGTATAAAAAGGTTCTATGGGTTTCCATAGCTGCATAGCCCTTTCTTGCAGGGTTTTTACTGAATTATTTAACTATATATCCACTATAAATCATGAGTTTAATATAGTTAATAGCTCAGGCAAATGTTATTAAGTTAAGTAAAGTTAACACTTTCAGGGGAAAAATCAGCGTATTTTTTATTCATTAATAAAAAATTTGGAAGGAAAAAAAATAATTTTTTCAAATTTAAATACAAAAACGAAAAAAAGTGGAAGAATTTTTAGAAAAGACAAATTTTTCTCAACTATAAAAGTGATTTTTTTTACAAAAATTTATACTTCCAATCCCTATTCTCATCTGCCATGTATAGCAGTTTTGTTAATAAATAATTTTGTTTTATTATTTTAATATTGCATGGAGATTGCAAAAAAATGTTACAGGCAGGAATCGTAGGGTTACCAAACGTAGGAAAATCAACATTATTTAACGCTCTGACTTCATCGGAAAAAGCGGAATCCGCTAACTACCCGTTTTGCACGATTGAACCGAATGTTGGGATCGTTGTTATACCCGATAAAAGGATTGAGATAATCTCAGGCCTGCTGGAATCAAAAACCACAACGCCTACTGCTATTGAATTTTGTGATATAGCCGGGCTGGTAAAGGGCGCAAGCAAGGGTGAGGGTCTTGGCAACCGTTTCCTGGGCAACATAAGGCAGGTCGACGCTATCATACACATAGTCAGATGCTTTGAAGACTGCAACATAGTACACATAGCGGGAAAGCCGGACCCTATCGCCGACATGGAAACCATTAACCTTGAATTGGCGCTGGCTGATTTAACAAGCATTGAAAAAAGAAAGGCAAGAATACTTAAAAACGTTAAAGCAAGGGAAAAAGTAGCTATTGCAGAGGATAGGGTGCTGGATAAATTAACGGGTATTTTAAGTGAGGGCAGGCCTTTTTCTATTGGTATATTTGGGAAAGAGGAAAAGCCTATCGTAGAGAGCCTTAACTTGCTTGCAGCAAAGCCTGTTATATACGCGGCAAACGTCTCTGAATCTAACCTTACCGGGGAGGACAACCCCATGGTCCGGCAGGTAAGGGAATACGCAAAAACCCATAACGCGGAGGTCGCCGTTATAAGCGCGCGCCTGGAGGAAGAACTGGTGTCACTGGGACCCGGCCAGGCAAAAGAATACCTCTCAGAGCTCGGGATTAACGATACAGGCATGGAAAAGACGATTAAAAAAGTTTACGGCCTGTTAAACCTGGTTACTTTCTTTACGGCAGGAGAAAAGGAAACCCGGGCCTGGACAGTGGAAGCCGGTACAAAAGCCCCCCGGGCAGCCGGAAAAATACATACTGATATGGAAAAAGGGTTTATCAGGGCTGAGGTGACAGCTTTTGAGGATTTTATTGCCTGTAAATCATATGCTGCGGCAAGGGAAAAGGGTTTAACCCGCCTTGAGGGAAAAGATTACGTAATTCAGGACGGGGACGTCGTACATATACGCTTTGCGGTTTAGCGGGATAAATACTATAATATAAAACTGTTATGGAATATACTTTAATTCTTGAGCAATCCAGAAAGTTTAAATTTTTTGTCCTGGGGATAATTTTCATTATCCTTATGATGTTTATGTCTGTAAAGCTGCTGGGTTTATACGGTTATGCCTCAATTCTGGGGCTGCTGTTTTTTACGGTGTTAACGCCTTTATTTTACGGCAGGTATAAGTTATTCCTTTTTTTATGGCTGTTTTTAATACCTGTTTTAAGTGTTCAAAAAACCCTTATGATTGGCGGTACTAACTTAAGCTCTTTTTTTATGCTTGGTCTGTCGTTCCCTTTTGCTTTTTTCCTTTTTTATAAACATATGAATGAGGTTTTTAAAAAACTGCCTTACGTTATTCCTTTATTTGTTTTCCTGGTAACGCTATTCCTCAATATATTCAGGCTAAATGCCGGTTTTAGCGTTGCGTCCCAACCTTTTAAAGTCATATTTACCGTTTTATTCATTATTTTTATTACATATTTTTTTACAAAAAACGATGATGAAAAGGTTGAAAAATTTTTAGACGGAATAATTATTTTTTCCGTAATCAACGCGTTTTTTGCGGTTATTCAGAAGGCAACAGGTTTCCAGGTGTTAATTATTGAAGGAGTTCAAAGGGTTGGAGGGTTCCTGGGCCATCCTAATTCCTGCGGGTTTTTCATTAATATTTGCGTAGCCTTGATTATATATAAGTTGATGAGCCCGGAAGGCGTAAAAAAAAGAAAGTTTTACGTGGCCGCGCTTTTATTAAATATCTTTGCCATGGGCTTAACTCTAAGCAAGACGTCTATATTGATTCTTGCCATGATTATCATGATTTTGATTTTAAATCTTCCGTTAAATACAAAGATTAAGGCGGTTTCAGCCGCTTTTGCCGGTTTTTTAATTCTCATTGCCGCGGACCTGGCGCTTAAGCTGGGGATATCAGAAAATATTATCAGCAGGTTCAGTGATGACAACTCTTTAGAGTGGCGTTTCAATGTATGGCGTATACTTTTGAGTAATATGGACTTTTTCAGTTACCTGTTTGGCCATGGCAGCGAGTCTTCGGTCCATTACCTGCTCCAGGCAAACCCCGGCCAGTATCCTAAAGCGCATAACGGATATATATTAATATTATATGAATATGGTATTATTGGCTTCACTTATTTTGCCGGCTTAATGTATATTCTGGTTAATGCGATTAAGCGCTACAGAAAGGAATCAGGGGAGTATCGGAAAATTGCGTTAACAATTTTATTAATAATTGCAATTGTTCTTGTTGAGTGCCTGTCGGAAAACGTTGTTTTTTTTAAGACCCCGATGAACTATGCCTGGGTAT
>JANQGS010000099.1 GCA_028277195.1 Candidatus Gastranaerophilales bacterium | reverse complement strand
CTGAAGTCGAAGGATTAGCCTATCAGGCTTTCAAGGCTGTCAAATTGGCGGTTCCGTCAAAATTGATTTTAGAGCGAGGATAAAACCTCGCCCCTACGTCTTTAAAAAATCGTATAATTCCGCCCTGCGGGCGGGTTTATACGATTTAAGGTGTCAAACTTGCGGTAGCTATAAAAAAATCAAAGAGGCTGTCTAAAAAGTATAGACAGCCTCCTTTTTTAATTAAGTAATTTATTTTATTTATTTTGCTCCAAAAGCAACTGAAAGCACTTCATCAGGGTTAATCTGCGCGATTCTGTCGCCGTCAGGGCTCACAATGTAAGCAAGCTCATCGCCTGTTACCTTTACAACGCCGAGTGTACCGCTGGCAATTGTTTTACCTGTGAACCATACACCTTCTGCCAGCTCTCCTGCTGCGGTCAGGTAGCTTCTTCCGGTTGCTGCGGGCTCGAGGTTGGCGAGCTCATTGTTTCCGTTAGCGATATTGGTAAGGAAATTCTCTACCATATTGCTGGCTGTTATTACGCTGCCGCCAACAGTTCTTCCTGCAACGCCGGCAACCTTTCCGGGCCAGCTGAACGGCCAGGCAATAATCCTTCCGATGATGTTAGGGGCATCTTCCCTTACGACTACAGCGGAAAGTATATCCCTTGGAAGCGCAGTGCTGACTCTGTTGTCACCGTCGCATTCATACCTGAGTTCATCAAACGCTACCCTGATAGCGCCTGCTTCACCAAACCCCGGCCTGATTACCTCGACAACCTCGCCGTGTACTTCCGAGCCGACAGGGAAAAGTTGTCCGTCTATAGATATAGGCTCTACGGTCTTTGCAACGAATTCGTCCCCGGTTGTACTTGTCCTGGCTGAAATTATGTCTTCAAACTGTACTTTCAGCGTAGGGATTGTGCTTGTGGCAATTCCGGGCTGTAATTGCGTTGCAGCGCCAGTAGTCTGTGGTGTAGGCTCAAGGCCTAGCACCTGCCTTAACTCATCAAGCATTGATGCTACTTCAGCTCTTGACGCGCTGTCATTTGGCCTTACCTGGTCGCTGCCGGGCAGGTTTTTAATAAGCCCTGCATTAAGCGCTTCAGCCACTGATATTGCGGCCCATCCGGGGATTTCATTTGCGTCTGTGTAGCACCCGAGAACCTTCTGGGCGTCACCGGCCGCAATACTGCCGGGTAAAACCTTGCCCATTGTGCTCAGGGCTTCCACCCTGCTTACAGGGTTGTCAGGCTTGAATGAATTGTCAGGATAACCTGTCATTAAGCCCCTGTTGTAGGCTTTGTCAATATCAGCGTTTGCCCAGTGGTTTTTAGGCACATCCCTGAATATCTGCTGTGCAAAATCAGGCACATTTTCAATCTCAAGTGCGGATACCATTGCACTGGCGAACTCGTCCCTCATAATAGGAAGGTTCGGTTTATAAGTGCGGTCAGGATACCCGGCCAGAATGCCCTGTGCGGTTAATTTATTAATATCGCACCCTGAAGTCATCTGGTTGCTCACGTCAGGATACTGGCTCATTACAGGACATGCTGCGCCTGTTTGCTCGGGAATTACAACAGGCACCTGTACAGGCACAAGAACACTCTTTTGTGTTTGTATACCGCTTGATGTCTGTATTCTTCTTCCTCCGACAGGCTGTGCACAAGGAGCTGCAGGAGCGCATGTTGTTGGGCACACCGGAACTGCCGCGCCGGTAGGACATGGCTCGGGACAAACAGGTACAGGCTGGCAAGGAGGAGGACACAATGGGGGCGGCGGGCTCACAGGTGCTGCCGCGCCTGTTGGGCAGGGCTCAATATAATCGCAAGGCACTTCCGCGCTTGCAATTTTTTCTTCTTCCCCATATGAGCAGGGTACGATGTTTTCCTCCGAATCGGCTGAGCTCAAGGGAACAGCAGGGACGCAAGGATTACACGGGTCGCATGGGTTAATCATCGGAATTAAGGGAGCTGCTCCTCCGGTAGGACATGGCTGGCAAGGGTCGCATGGGTTTACCGGTACGCATGGGTTACATGGTTGCGGGCAGGGTGTTATTGGCACTGCTGCGCCGAGGATGCCGGCTTCCCTGAAACATGGGCTGTTGTAGTATACCTGGAGAATTGTTTGCTGCTCGGGTATACCGCACCTGAATATCTCTACCCCCTGGGTTACGCGCTCCATGGGAGCGGGTCCGCATTGAGGGCATGGATATGCTGTAGGGCAAGGTGCTGCTGCACCGACAATCCCGGAAGGGATACATGGTGTGGCTGAACCGGTAAGGTTGTGGCAGGCAGGAGCGCATGGCGCACATGGCGCTGCTGCGCCGGTCATTCCCGGGTATGCTGCTATTGCGCCTGAGTTAAAACTGAATTCAGGGTCATCTTTTGACATAAGGTTCAGTACAGGCCCGTATGAAGGATAGGTAGTCAGGCCTGAGGGGCAAGTAGAGCTTACAGCCATGGCTTCCTCGTCTCCGCCGATTTGCAGTAAGCCGTCACCTTTAGGAATAACCAGGCCCGCATCACCGATGTCAGGGAATGCATAAGCCTGTCTTTCAAGGATGTCAGCCCCGGCTGTGGCATCAGGGGTACACCCGGCTATAGGCTGGGCTGCCATTGCACACCCTGCGGGTGCTGCTGCCGGCATGAGCGACGGGGAGAATACCTGCTGCGGGTTTGAGATAACCTGCGGTGGAGGACACACCGGACATGCCGCTCCTACTACGGCAGGCTGTTGTGGAATCACCTGTTGTAACGGCGGGCACACCGGATATGCTGCACCTGTTGGACAGGGTTTTTCCATTACTGCCCTTGGCGGCGGGCAAACTTCACCTAACTGGTCTGCAATTGCTATTGAGCTGATTGTCATAACTCCTATTGACAATGCCGCAGCAACTGATAATTTCTTTAAGTTCATAAAAACCTCCTTAACAACTACTACAAAGTAAGTTTTAGTACACAATATATTTAACGGAGTTTAAAAATATTGTTTTAAACAATTAAATTATCAGGCTTTTATATCTTAGTATTCATTGCCGAACCATCTTATTATTTAAGACAGTTATTGGTGAATTTTTTTATTCCCCTTTTCGGTTATTAAATGAGAAAGAAGAAATTTTTCCATAATTACTTATAAAATTTTTTCACTACAAAAACCATAAACCGAAAATATGTAGAAGTAAGGTGTAGTACTACTTTATAAGTAATTATGATATGCTTGTTATGAGTTGTTAATCAAATTTATGCCTGAAATGCAGTATGCAAAAGAAAAACCGACGGCCTAATTTTTATGAGCTGGATAATGTAAACCTTACAGCTCTTAGAATTCTTGTTATCTTCGATATGCTTTTAAAAGCTCCTTGTGATATCAGTGAAATAAATGAAAAACTGGAAAAAGAAGTAAAGGATTGCAAGAAACTCTCCAGGGACACAATATGTATTTACCTGAATACATTGAGGGTCCTGGGCTGCGTTATATCAAGGCCTACAAAAAATAATGACTTTAAATACAACCTGGTTTCCCACCCGTTTCAACTGTCATTAACGGAAAAAGAGGTTGAAACCCTGATAGAGCTGAGAAAATATTTTTCTACTTTATGCGAATGGAGAACAACCGTGGAAATTGACAACCTCTTTAACAAAATCCTTGAAAACCTGACCTCCTCCACGCAAAAACTCTTTCAATCAGCTAAGAAAAATATTCTGTGCAGGGAAGTGACATCTGAAAAATTTCTCAGGAGCATAAAGCAACTCGAAAAGTATTGCAAACAGAATAAAACCCTTACCCTATTATATAAATCCCCTGAATCAGGCGAAAAAAACATTACGCTAAACGCTGAAGAAATTACCATGGAAAACGGTGCTTTTTATTTATGGGGTTACAGCGATGAGCTGGAAACAACAATGTACCTGCGGGTGGACAGGATACTCGACATTAAAACCGTGAGCCTGCGGCATAATAAAATTGAGCGGGTATTTTTTAAAGCAATATATAAACTTAAGACAGGCAGTGATTATCCATCTCTTATTTCAGAAAAGGACAGGATGCTCGAGAGAAGCGGGGATGAATTTATAATAGAAACAACCGTGAGCAATAAATTCAGGTTTTTCCAGAAAATTCTCTCCTACGGCAGCGATTGTACAGTCCTGCACCCTGAAAAAGTCAGGGAGGAAATAGCCTTGAACCTGGCAAACATACTAAAAATTTACGATGAAACCGCTTTGGTGAGTGAATGATGAAACGCAGGGTTAAAATAGCCTCATCAGCTTATAGAGTGCTTTTGCTCCTAAAGAAACTGAATGAAGGTGATTATAGTATAGATGAATTAAACAATTTCTTTTATGAAGACGTTCATGTTAAAAGGTATTTTTCCAGGGATGTTATTTTAAAATACCTGAATACCCTGAGGGATGCGGGTTATGATATATCCAAACCCTCAGCGTCGGGCAATCATAGTTATAAATTAAATAATAGCCGGGTAAATATTGATTTTTCGGATGAGGAAATTAAAATACTCGGGTTGTTGAGAAAATATACAAAGAGCCTGCACCAGAAAAGGCTTTTTGATAATTACATCTCTTTTATTGAAAAGTTAAAGCGTTTTATGTCGCAGGCCCGGCTTAAAAAATTGGAGAAGTACTTTGAATCCCGGGAAGCTGAGAGTGATGATTGTTTTTCAAAATTCGATAAGTATTCAGGTTTAATTAAAAAAACCGAGCAATATATAGATGAAAAGCAAAGGGTTGAAATTAAATACAAACCATCGCCGAAAGAGGATGAAAAAATTGCCCTGGCTGAGCTGCAGAACATAAAATATGAACAGGAAGATGTCAGGATTGTTTTTTACAACCTTTTATCCGGCCGCATAGACTCTTTAAAAGCAAGCCAGGTAATTGATATTAAGCAATTGCCGATTGTCTCCAAACTTAACCAGTTACATTCCCCGGTTATTTTTAAGGTAAAAGACAAACTGGCCAGGGTTTACAGGCCCTATGAAAAGGAGAAACTTGCCGGTCCGGATGATAAAGGCCATATTACCGTAACAACCTATCCTGAGGACATGGAGGCCCTGCTGAAGAGGCTGTTAAGGTACGGGGCAAGCTGCGAGGTTGTATACCCGAGGCAGGTAAGGGATAAAATGGCATTTCTCGTAAAGGAGACCCTTGAAAATTACAAAAAGAATCACTGACGGTTTTCAAAATCTTCATACTGGTCTATAAGTACAGTTTCAGGGAAAACATCGCTTATATCCGCAGTAAAACTGTCACTTATTTCAGTAAAAGGCTCTTCTTCCTCCGTGCACTCGAGAATTATTTCACGCCGGTCAGTCCCTGGCAGGCCTTCTTCTTCGTCGAGAACGAGTACTTCACATTTAACATATTTTTTTTTGTTTTCGTCAAATATTTCTTTCATAACAGTATGTGCCATGTACATTTCTCCTGTAGTTTTTATAAAGAACATAGCACTTTTTAGCCGGAGTATAATGCGAGAAAGGTTTAATTTATTAACATGGCTAGTGTTGTTCCGCCCTGTTTAAATCCTTAATGCTCAACCCTATCCTCTTTTCCCGGGGAGTGAATTTTTTTATAAGTACCTCTATTTCCTGGGTAACACTCAGCATTTCATAAGGATTTACATGCTCCTGCGACATTTCCGCAACCGGGAGAAGCGCTTCGACACCCGGGAAAATACAGACAAAAGCCCCAAAGTCGGTTATTTTATTTACAACGCCTTTTATTACCTGCCCCTCTTCAAACCGGCTCTCAACCTGCACCCAGGGGTTTTCTTCCATTCTCTTCCGGCTCAGGCTTATCCTGTTTAAATCCCTGTCAATCCTCAGTACCTTAACTTTTATTTTCTCACCCAGCGTAAGCACGTCTGAAGGGTGTTTTACCTTATGCCAGCAGATTTCCGAAATAGGAAGAAGCCCGTCAATGCCGTTTACGTCAATAAACGCCCCAAAGTCAGCAAGCCTTACTATCTCGCCTTCAATAACCTGGTCCTCCTCAAGGCTCGCAATAACTTCCACGGCTATTTTTTTCCTCTCTTCCTGAACGCAGAGCCTTTCGCTCAGTATTAACTTGTTTCTCTTCGGGTCAGCCTCAAGTACCTTAACGCACAGTGTCTGGCTGATAAGGTTCTCGTGGGGAGTCCCTGTCCTTAACTGGCTGGCCGGGATAAAGCCCCTTAAGTCGTAAATTTCAGCTATAACACCGCCTTTAACCAGTGAAGCTACCTTTACCTCAACTGTCGCATCGCTTCTGCGGGCTTCCTCAAGTTTGGCCCAGTTTTCGGCCAAATGCACCCTTTTGAGGGATACTTTTATCTGGCCTTCTTCGTTTGCTTCGCTGACTATATAAAATTTCTTTTTTTCACCTTCGGAAATCACATCCCCCGGGTTTTCAAAAGGGAGGTTTGATATTTCCCACAACGGCAGCAGGGCTTCTGTTTTCCCCCCTACGTCCACGAGTATCCCGGATTTTTCTATTTTAACGATTGTCCCCTCAACAAGGTCAGCCACTTTGAAGGTGTTTTCAAAGGACATCTCCAGTAATTTCTCAAAGTCCATTTTGTCTAAAATTGCCTCATTCACGAGTTTTTTCTCCTATTTTTCCTATTTCCTCAATTATTTCATTAATCACAAAATCAGGAGTTGAAGCGCCTGCTGTAACTCCTATTTTAGGTGTATTTAGTATTAAATCCCTGTAATTATCGAGTTCTTCCTTGTTTTCTATATGAATTGTGGTTTTAAGCGGTTTTAATATTTCGGCGAGATGTGTAGTATTCGCGCTTTCCCTGCTCCCTGCCACAATCATTACATCTGCGGCATTTGCCAGCTCCATTGCGGCTTTTTGGCGTTTGAAGGTGGCATCGCATATTGTGTTATAAACTTTAAGTTCATTTGCATGTTCAGCTATTACCGGGATTATCCGTTTAAAATTATCTACAAGTTGCGTTGTCTGGATTACCACCCCTATTTTTTTATATTTCTTAAATATCCCGATATTTTTTTCAGCTTGTTCTTTTGAAGATATGACAAGGCTTTCCGAGTAGCAATCAGCATGGGCTTTTATTGCGATTACTTCCGGGTGGTCTGCCTTGCCTATTACGATTACTTTATATCCTTCACTTGCGAGTGTTTTAGCCTTATCCTGCACCCTTTTTACGTCCGGGCAGGTCAGGTCAACCACTTTGCACCCTTTTTTCCCCAACTCTTCCATAATTTGCGGGGATGCGCCGTGGGTTCTTATTATGCAAATACCCTCCATTTTCTCGGGAATTTTATCAACGGTATGGATGCCCAGGCTTTCCAGCTGCTTTGATACCTGGTTGTTGTGTATTAGTTGCCCGAGTATATATACAGGGGTTTGGGGGTTTTCTTCCTTAATCCTTATTGATTCTTCGACTGCTCTTTTAACTCCATAGCAAAACCCGGCCAGTTTTGCGAGTTTTATATCTTTTGCATGATTAATTACTGTTGCCATAAGGGTTTTATACCACGTCAACAATTAATTTCAAGTTTACGGGTTATTTTCAGGTATAATGATTTAAGGCAAAAAACTTTAAACTATATTTATGACAGGCCAGGCAAAGGAAAAATTTAACCGCCTGAGAAAGGAAGGCTACAGAATCACGCCCCAGCGTGAGCAGCTCCTGGCGTTTTTCCAGGAACTTCCCGAGGGGGAGCATTTGAGTGCAGAGGAATTGCATAAAAAACTGTCGGGAAAAGGTATTAAAATTAGCCTTGCAACCCTTTACAGGGGACTGAAATTCCTTGTGCAGAACGGGTTTGTAAGGGAGCTGGATTTTGGCGAGTATCACAAGCACTATGAATTGAGCAGCCCCGGTAAAAAACAGCACCATCATATGGTATGTGTTTCCTGCGGGCTTACCGTGGAATTTAAGGATAAAAACCTGCATAAGCACGCTGATAAAATAGCCGGGGAAAGGGGCAATTTTTTAATAACAGATTACCAGTTTAAAATTTTCGGGCTGTGTCAGAATTGCAGGAGGAGGTAAAGTATTTTACCCTGCCTTTTTTCAAGTTTTACATCATATCCTAAAATATCGCCGTAGTGACCTGTTATTTTGATAAAGTATAATTATAATTATAACCGTTAACATCAGGAAAATAATGAATGGCTGATGAGGATAAACCCTTTGAGGCAACGCCTCAAAAACTGAGAAAAGTCAGGAAGGAAGGACAGGTAGTTAAAAGCAAGGACCTGTCAACTGCCCTGTCGCTGCTGGTAATGTTTGTTGCCCTGTATAACATCGCCCCAATCCTCTGGGAGCAGTTCTCAAAGCTATTTGTGCTTCTTTATGAGCAGATACCCAATGCCAATATCGAAAAAATGGGCTATATGTACATACTGTTCCTTTCCCTTTTCCCCACATTGTTGATTATTGCCCCCATTCTCCTTTTGGCTTTTATAACGGCCATAATCGGGGATTTCATGCAGGTAGGCCCTGTTTTTTCCACAAAATCCATTGAGTTCAAAATTTCAAAACTAAATCCCGTATCAGGATTTAAAAATATTTTTTTTA
>JANQGS010000068.1 GCA_028277195.1 Candidatus Gastranaerophilales bacterium | reverse complement strand
ATTTGATGCTGTATTTATCCGCCCAGCATAGTTTTGATGGCTCCGCATTGTCGCTTTTGGCATAATGCCTGGAGTGGTAAAGACAGAGCCGAAAAAGTTCATTAGACTTAAATAAGCGCCAGACAATTCGCGCCCCGAACCTGGGGTGCTCCTCTCCTTCAGGGCCGTCTATATTGGGAGAACCCCAATAGCCCCAGTCATGGACTATTATGCAAATCAAATCCTTCCAGCTCGGCAGCTGCTTGTAAAGGTATATCCATGCCAGCCAAACAGTAAACGGGTGCCAGATAAAATTATGCACTCCAAACAACAAGCTCTTAGTTCCAACTTTCATAATTATTCACCTTTGTACTAATATTGCTTTGCCTTTTTCAGTTACGGTATAACAAATATCGCTGGAATCCGGAGATTTATGTTTTTTCATAAAACCCCAATTCACAAGTTGCTCACAAAACCTGTAAAGATCACAGCCGGGACTCGTACAAAAATGATTTTTATCCAGCCCCAGGGCATGAGTCAAGATAGAAACATGTTTTCGGGTAAGCCTTCTATCAGGCGGTAAGGCTCTCTCTTGAATGATTTGAGCCAATACTTTTGGTGGAACTGAATTAAGTCGTCTGCGAGCCTTTTTGATTACCGAATTACGGCAACCTCCGCGAGCAATGCAAAGTCCGGTTTCCTTTGAGGACACCACCCATTCTTCGGTATTTTCAACACCTGCATGCACAAGCAACAGTATTCCTTTATGAGTTAATTCTTCAGCATTTACGCGAACAACAATTCTATGGCTATCTTCCATTTTCCCTACTCTCCTTTTTTTAATTGTGGTTTTCATGCTTTTGGTTCCCATATATTATTTTCAGATATGGTTTTCAAGCGGTTAATAAGCGGATCGCCGGCACGGTTATTGTTCTTTTCGTATCGGTTAAAAATATCTTCCGGCTCAAGGTTTGTTGAAATCCATAACTGCCAGCCGTGCGAACGGTCAAGCTCTTTCGCGTATATAAGATTTATTTTCCCGTCCCTGATTTTTTGTGCCTGGTCATTGGCTATATAGCGGCTGTCGATTATATCCCACAGCCGCCCTATCTGTGAACTTGAGCCGATTTCCTTGCCTAGATCGTCAATTATAAGCAAGTCATAGCAATTAATCTTTTCAACGAATTCATCTCCTGCGGTGCATTTTTCAGAATAAGCGGAAGATATTGCGTTCAGGAGAGCCGAGGCGGTGGAATAATACACGCTCTGATATTTGACGGCTTCCCGGCCCCAGTATTGCAGTATGCGGGTTTTGCACAAGCCGGTGTATCCGGTCAGAAACATGCTTCCGTAACGCCGTTTCTCAACCCATTTGAACAGCTCAATGTTCGCTCCCGGATATGAAGCGTCCCAGTCCAGATAGTTTTTAATGAAATTCGCCCCCTTTAACCGCCGCATATACGCAGCTTCCGCCTCGGCCCGTTTTTCCGCTTCGTTTTTTTCCTGTTTATGTTGTCCGGCGGCGGCCAGGCAAGCCCGGCAGACATGCGCCTTAAGCAGTGTCAGCATTAATGCGTCACGATATTCATCGGCCGGGAACTTGACCCATTCAGGCTTTTTGCAGGCAAAACAGTTTACCAAGGCCAACATGTTATCAGCGTCAAACGGTTTGACTTCCACATCCCATTCACATTTTTGCTCAATGTCTTTAAGCATTTTTATTTCCCCCATTTGTTCCCGAAACGGGATTTGGTTACAGGTTTATTGGTTCCTTTATAATCAAAATTATTCCGCAGCCAGGTGGACATGCGCTTTTTGGTTTCCCAGGTTTTTTCCAGTTGGAAGCGCATTTTCCTGCGGGGAGACTTTTCAGTCCAGTAATTAATAAATTTTGTCGTATTGACCTTAGCTGCCCACCAAAACATAAAAAAATCTTCATCATCGGAGTTTTCCACCATTACCTGAGCGATATCTTCGATAAATTCCTTTTCGGAATACTGCTTGTAGCTTTTTACTTTTGCCGGTTTACCGGCTTCCCCCTTGGGGGGGATTATAGGGGGGGTACTATTAATTCTACTAATATCTTCTATATATTCGTTGTTTATTCCGTTATTGCTTCCGTTGCTGTCTCCGTTATTGCTTCCGTTA
>JANQGS010000062.1 GCA_028277195.1 Candidatus Gastranaerophilales bacterium | reverse complement strand
AATAGTTCATGATTGCCTGTGAGAAAACAGACTGGTATTTTTTTACTTTAGAAACAATTTCAGCGTTTTGATGACTTTTCATAAGCGCCGGTATGGTCAAACTCATAACGACCCCTATAACGGCCAGCGTAACCAGCACCTCTGCCAGGGTGAAGCCTGACTTTTTAACGCTAAACATTGGTGAACCCCTTTTTCTTTTCAAATAATATAAATATCTTAACATATTTTTATTGGTTTGGTTATAATACAAGCAATGAAAAAGCTGGCTTTTGTAATAAATGTTTTCAGGGAAGACTACTTCCGCAGCGGAGGGGAAAAGCTCTTTTACGAGCTGGTTAGCAGGTCCATACAGGACGGCTGTACGGTTGATTTGTACTGTACAACCTATCCGGGCAAAAAAACCATACTTAAGCCCAAACTGAACAGGATAGTCCTGTTAGGCCATCCAAAGGACTTTAAATACCCGGAAAAAATAGAAAACTTTTATGAAAAAGTTAAAAATTACACCCGGACAGGGAATTATGATTGTATAATTTCCGAGAACATTTCCCCGCCGCTGGATGTCGGTATATTGCAAGGGCATTCATTGCTGCATTACAGGAAAAAATCAGGGCCGTTATATGGCTTAATCAAGCATAAGCATATTAATGCCCAGAAAAAATGGCTAAAAACCCCTTACAGGAAAATAATTGTGCCCTCAAAAACATTAAAAAACGAGTTAATGGAAAATTTTAATATCAGTGATGAAAAGTTCACTGTAATGCATCCCGGAGTAGACAAACCCTGTCATTCCGGGCTTGACCCGGAATCTCATGAGACCCCGTATCAAGTACGGGGTGACAAGCCCCCTATCTTTACTTTTGGCCTGTCAGCCCCGAGTTTTGAAAAAAAGGGCGGATATGAATTTTTAAAGGCATTGAAAATCCTTAAGGATAAAAATTATATTTTCCGGGCAAAAATAATCTATCCAAAGCATAAAAAAAACCTTAAACTTCAATACCTCCTGAATAAATACGGCCTGCGGGATAAAATTGAGTTTTTGCCCTACCAGGAGGACATGCAAGGTTTTTATAATTCGATAAGCTGTGTGGTAATGCCGTCTTACCTGGAAACGTTCGGGCTTGTTGCGCTTGAGGGAATGATTAATAAAATCCCGGCAATTGTAAGCCGCCGCTGCGGCGCGTCAGAAATAATCAAAGACGGTGAAAACGGTTTTATATATGACGATAACCTTTATAAAAAGATGGCAATGCTGGCAGGTAATAAAGTTGATTATGATAAAATTTCCCAAAACGCTTATACAACCGCGCTAAAACACAATTGGGAAAATTTTTACGGGAATTTTATCACATACATATCTTAACGGGCTTTATCCAGTCAATCATCGGGTCTACCGGAGTTCCGTTAATATATAACCCCCAGTGCAGGTGCGGGCCGGTAGCAAAGCCCGTTTTCCCGACTTCGCCTATTTTTTGCCCGGAAGCTACCTGCTTGCCGGTGGTTACATCTATTTTTGACAGGTGGATATACAGGGAAACCAGGCCCTGGCCATGGTCAACCGCTACACTTCCCCCGTGAAGCCTGAATTGCTCGGCAAAAATCACTTTACCTCCGGTTATTGCCCTTACGGGGACTCCTTCATCTGCCTTTATATCAATCCCCTTATGGTAATTACCTGAAAACTTGCCGTTATAATACCTCTTCAGCCCAAATATTGAGTTAACGCACCCCTCCGCCGGGCTGTCATAAGGCGGTAGAGCCCCGAGAAACGTATTTGTGACAGTGCCTTTCATCTTTTTAATCCGGCTTAATTCCCTTTTGGATGCTGTTAAACCGGCCATTTGCTTTGTAACTTTTATATTTTGCGAGGGCAGGTCATTTTTAATGATTTTTATAAACGCCCTGTCATTAAGGTTACCGGTCTTATCCTTCATTGATATTTTATATGTACCGGGCTTTTCCAGGACATTTATCCCTAAAAGGCCTGTGTATTCATTTTCTTTGAGGTTAAAAAGCCTGTATTTTTTGTTTTTAAATTTAAACACCGGGTCTTCAAGGGGTTCAGGGGTTTTAATGTTGATAAATATTGTCTGGCCCTGCTTTACCTCATCAAACGGCTTTAGTGTAATTTCCTTAAAACCCGCCCCTTCCTCTGCAAAACATACGCTTATTTTTAATAAAACCAGCAAAAACGCTGCTAACGCATATACCTTCTTCATAAATCCTCCTAACGTGCCCTTTATAATATTTATTATAAACCATGATTTATATTAAGAAATGTTAAAATTTTTCATGGTTTTTAAACATTAAAAAATAATTAAGACAGGTTTTTTATTATTTTAAATATCCCGCAAAAAACAGGTCTTATCCTGTCATATTAAGAAAAATCAGGTTAAGCTGTTTGTAAAGATTTATCCCAAATATTAAACCGGCATGGATTTTAGTTAATATTGCTCATTTTAGGCAGAATCAGGCATGTTTTTTTAAGCTGGCATGCTATTTTAGGCATGCCTTTTCAAAAAACCTCACTGTTTTTATATATTAATATTTACTTACGTTTTAGTTGGGACTAGAGTTAAGCTGTTTTTTGGAGGAGTGATAATGTTTGAACAGCGACAGGACAGGAAAAAATCTTTTGAACCTAAGCATCAATGAACTATTAGAGAAAAAAAAGAAGGTTATATCTCATCTTACAGACCTGGAGTGCAAAAGAGAGCAGCTTTTAGTACTTACAGAGAGGCTTTCCAGCATATCCAGCGAAAGAAAAAATCTTCTTTCCGCCGACCAGGGTATATTTTCCAGGCTTTTTTCCATGAAAGACCAGCTCAAACAGGCGAGCAGGAACAGGGAAAAAATTGAAGCCGAGATTTCACAGGCAAAAGAGCAGATAAAATCATTAAACAGCATATTAGGTGAAAGAAAACTATTTGACAAAGGCTAAGGCCAGGCAAATAAAAAATGAAACAGCAGGGCTGGTAAAGCGCCCACAGGTTGAGTTCAGCTTTATATCATCGGCCCTGTTAGTTCTTGATATGCAGGAATTTTTTTCCGAGAGTTCATCACATGCTTATATTCCCTCTTTTCAGGCAATAATTCCCGAGATTTCCTCACTTATAGGGGCTTTTAAGAATTATAACCGCCCGATTATATTCACAAAGCATATTAATACAGAGGATAATGCCGGGTTAATGGGTATATGGTGGAGGGATATAATTAAAAATGACCGCATCATCAGTGATTTTCATACGAACGGGCATACTGTAATCGTAAAAAGCCAGTATGACGCTTTTTACAATACCGGGCTCGAGGGCATATTAAACGGTCTTGGCGTTAAAAGCCTTGTGATTACCGGGGTTATGACACACCTTTGCTGTGAGACAACCGCAAGGTCAGCTTTTATGAGGGGATTTAAGACATTTTTTGTTATTGATGCGACTGCCACTTATAATGAGGCTTTCCACAGGAGCAGCATCCTCAATCTTTCCCATGGTTTTGCAGTGCCTGTTCTGGCCGGGGATTTAATTTGAGATTTTTTTTAAAAAAGAGTGTAAGTTTTTATTATTTTTTTGTTACTTGAAAACAAAACCATATTAATTTATAATTTTCAAAAATAGGGGGCTGTAGCTCAGTATGGTTAGAGTACCTGCCTGTCACGCAGGGGGTCGCGGGTTCGAGTCCCGTCAGCCCCGTTTTTTGTTTTATAACAATTTCACATAGTTACTATTTCTTCGACAGTTCGGCCAATACCGGGTCAGGATTGTTTTTATACTGTTTGTAAAAACGCATGATGTTTCTCACATAATGCCTTGTTTCCTTGTAGGGAGGTACTCCGCCGTATTTTTGCACGGCGCCGGGGCCTGCATTGTAAGCGGCCAGCGCCAGACGGGTTGAGCCGAACTTTCTTTTCATCATTTTCAGGTATTTTATTCCCCCGCGTATGTTCTGGTCGACGTTGTAAGGATTGACCCGTAAGTCCCTCGCCGTTGCCGGCATAAGCTGAAATAAACCTATTGCCCCGGCACAGCTTTTCGCGTTGCACTTAAATTCCGACTCCTGCCTGGCTACACTCAATGCCAGGTAGGGGCATAAACCCTGTCTCTCTGCTTCCCTGACTATTTTCCTCTTAATTTGGTTCACTGACAGGTTGCCCTTATGTCCTGAAACCGAAGCTAAAGAATAGCTTGAAAAACCTGATAAACAAACACACAAAACCGCTGCAAGCAAGCAGGTTAAAAATCTTTTTAGTTCCATCCTCGTCCTCTTCCGAATTTGCTCTTACTACCGCACGATACACATATGGAATCGTATATTTATATAGCTTGGACGCAAAATGAACTCAGATGTTCCATAAAAAATATTTTTTAAAAAAACTTTGTAAAAAATTGCACTCATTCTTGACTTTAATAAAATCAGATATGTTAAACTTTGAAATATGCCTGTTCAGAACAGTTTCCTTACTGCTCCGGCCTACCTGGTGCTCATTTTCAGGGTCAAGAATATATCTTACTACATTTGGACTTAACAAGCTAAATCTACTCCCTTACCATATATATATATAAAAACAGAAAGCGTGAAAAAATTGCCAGAAAACGAAAAAAAATTTGACGTAACAGGCATAGGCCCGGCGGTAGTTGATGATTTAATAATACTACCCGACTTCCCGGCCCAGGACACACGGGTAGAGGCCCTGCAAAGAAGAAAACAGGCGGGCGGCAGCGTGCCGATGGCCCTAAAAACCCTTGCAAAACTCGGGGCTTCAACTTCTATCATCGGTAAAATCGGTGATGACGAGGATTCGGGATTAATAAAAAAACAACTGCAACACTCGGGAATTGACGTTACATCACTTATCGGGGAAAAGGGCGCAAAATCCCCTTATGCCCAGGTATGGATAAATATAAACAACGGAACACGGACAATAGCTGTTGATTCCGGAAGTGCGCCGGTATTGCGGGAGCGCAACCTTGATTTTAACGCCCTGCCCCACTGCAAAATCCTTCACCTGGAAGGAAAAGAGCATGACCTGGCGGAAAAATTAATCCATACCTACAGGCTAAAGGGGACTAAAATATCGATTGACACGGGCAGGTTCCGGGCAACTACCCCGAAGTTGCTTGATTTGGCCGATATTATAATAATGCCGTTAAAATTCGCGCTTGATTGGGTCGGGAAATATAATTTTATGGAGTTAATATCAAGGATAGGTTATAAATATCCCGGCAAATTAGTCATAATTACTGATGGCCGGATGGGTTCAATCTGTTCATACCGGGGGGAGATAATAAGGCAGAAAGCGTTCAGGGTTAATTGCGTGGACTCTACCGGCGCGGGAGGGGTTTATGCCGGAGGGGTACTTTACGGGGCTTTAAACGATTGGGAAATACCTGAAACGCTTGAATTTGCCGCGGCTGCCGCAGCCCTGAATTGCGTAAAAATAGGCAATGACAGCCTGCCGGGGCTTGAGGATATCAGGGATTTTCTGGGTGCGGTATAACCTTTTTTTAATTTTAATCCGGCCTGCGGGTCGGTTTTTTGTGCTATATTTAAATCATGAAAAAGCTAAATTTCCTGACAGCCGGAATTCCCAACCGCACTAAACCAAGAGACTATAAAACCGCCTTAAATGACCTTGTCTCAATGGACCTGGACGGCCTGGAAATGGAGTTTGTGCGCGGGGTAACTATTAACCAACAAAATAAAACCCTGGTAAAACAGCTCTCATCTAAGCTGGGTCTGGTTATAACAGCCCATGGGCCTTATTATATAAACCTGAATGCCCGGGAAAAAGACAAATACCACGCCAGTATAAGGAGAATACTTGATACGGCCAGGACTTGCCATGCTTGCGGGGGGTATAGCATAACTTTTCATGCCGCATACTATATGGAACAGGATAAGAAAGCAGTCTATAAAACAGTAAAAGAGGCAATGGAAAGTATTATCCGGAAATTAAAATCTGAAAATATAGAGATATGGGTACGCCCGGAACTTACGGGCAAGGCAACGCAATGGGGCGACCTCGATGAGATTATACAGATATCTAAAGACCTGGAAATGGTGCTGCCATGCGTGGATTTTGCCCACCTGCACGCCCGTAGCACAGGTAAATGGAATACTTATGACGAATTTTGCCGGGTATTTGAAAAAATGGGAAATGAACTGGGAAACATTGCCCTGGAAAACTTTCACGCCCATATTGCCGGAATAGAATACAGCCTGAAAGGCGAAAAGCGCCATCTTGACCTTGAAGAGTCCGACCTGGCTTATAAAGACCTTATGCGGGCGTTCAGGGACTTTAATGTAAAAGGTGCTATAATCTGCGAAAGCCCGAGCATAGAATGCGACGCAATGCTTTTAAAAAATACTTATGAAAAACTATGTACAGAGACCTCAAACATTTTATAAACAGGCTTAAGCAGGAAAATGAACTGCTGGAAATCAATACCCCGGTCAGCCCGGAGCTTGAAATAACTGAAATAACGGACAGGGCAAGCAAGCAGCAGGGATTCCCCAACAAAGCGCTGCTTTTTAACAATGTGGAAGGTTATGAAATCCCGGTCCTGACCAATGCGTTCGGCTCATACCGACGTATGGCAACGGCTCTGGGAGTTCAGGACCTCAGTGAGATTGCGGGGCGAATAGAGGAACTGATAAAACCGGAAATCCCCGACAGCCTGGCGGAAAAAGCCGCATTATTGCCCAGGCTGCTTGAGGTGGGCAGGTTTTTCCCGAAGGTTGTTAGGGACGCGCGTTGCCAGGAAGTGGTGCTTACGGAAGGGCCTTTACTCGATAAATTGCCTGTATTAAAGTGCTGGCCGGGAGACGGCGGGCCTTTTATTACCCTTCCCCTTGTCATAACAAAAAATCCCCGTACCGGCAACCGCAATACAGGGATGTACCGGATGCAGAAATTTGACGGTAAAACAACCGGAATGCACTGGCATAAACACCATGACGGTGCTAAAAATTTTGAAGATGCAAAAAAATTGGGTAAAAGGTTTGAAGTGGCGGCGGTCCTGGGGTGTGACCCGGCTATAACCTATGCTGCTACCGCACCTGTGCCTCCGGGGATTGACGAGATCATATTTGCGGGGTTCCTGCGCAAAAAGCCTGTCCAGCTGGTTAAGTGCAAAACAGTTGATATAGAAGTGCCTGCTGATGCTGAAATAGTGCTTGAAGGATATGTGGACAGCGAGGAAAGGAGAATTGAAGGGCCATTTGGGGACCACACAGGCTATTACAGCCTTGCTGACGAGTACCCGGTTTTCCATATAACAGCGATAACCCGCGTTAAAAACCCCGTTTACCCGGCAACCATTGTCGGCAAGCCTCCACAGGAAGATTGCTATATGGGAAAAGCAACCGAGCGGATATTTTTGCCTGTCCTGCGCCGGGTACTGCCCGAGATAGTTGATATGAACCTGCCCATTGAAGGGGTGTTCCATAATTGTGCAATAATCAGCATCAACAAAAGGTTTCCGGGTCATGCAAACAAAGTTATCAATGCGGTGTGGGGACTGGGGCAAATGATGTTCACCAAGTTCGTTATAGTGGTTGACTCTGAGGTTGACGTGCATAACCTGCCGGAAGTGAGCTGGAAGGTTTTTAACAACACAGACCCCTCTCGTGACTGCGTAATCACCAGGGGACCGCTTGATATACTGAACCATGCCTGCGATTTGCCGGGGTTCGGCGGGAAGATGGGCATTGACGCCACGAAAAAATGGGCGGAAGAGGGCTTCACAAGAGAATGGCCGGATGAGATAATTATGAGCGAAAAGATAAAGCGGAGGGTTGATGAAAAGT
>JANQGS010000061.1 GCA_028277195.1 Candidatus Gastranaerophilales bacterium | reverse complement strand
AAATCATCAGGTAACTGAGTTACTACGTTTAATCTGATGGATGGCTAAAAATCTTACTATAACTGACTATGCGCTTTTTGAGGTGTCAAACTTCCGGTAACAAAAAATGGTGGAAGTTCTGGGGATTATAATGCTGTAAAGCTGGGCTTGAGCTTTTTAATGCTCTCTTCCAGCGCTCCTAAAGCTGTTATAACATCTCTTTCGCTGACAAACCCCAGGTGGCCTATCCGGAAAATCCTGTCCTTGAGCTTACCCTGGCCGTTTGCGACTACTATATCATAATCTTTATTAAGGGTCTTTCTTATATCAGGAACGCTTATGCCCTCCGGGGGGCATATAGAGGTGATTACGTTGCTGCCTGTCGCATCATCCTCAACAAATAGCTTAAGCCCCAGCCTTTTTACCCCGTTTCTTACCATACAGGCCAGCTTTGCATGCCTGCCGTAAATATTTTCAAGCCCCTCTTCCTTCATCATATCAAGGGTTTCCTTAAGAGCCGCTATTAAGGAAACATTCGGGGTATAAGGGGTTGTGTTTTCATCAACGGACTTTTTATATGCCACAAAATTAAAGTAAAAACTGGGGTTCTGGCATTTTTCATGTACTGCCCAGGCCTTTTTGCTACAGGCAAGGAATGCAAGGCCCGGTGGTATCATAAAACCCTTCTGGCTGCCGGATACCAGTACGTCAATCCCCCATTCATCCATTTTAACCGGGATTGCACCCACGCTGGTTACGCCGTCAACTATGGACAGTGCGCCGTGTTCCTTTATTATTGCCGTGAGGGCCTGGAGGTCATTGGTTACACCGGTTGAGGTTTCATTATGTATCAGTGTGACGAATTTGATTTCCCTGTTTACGTCCTGCTCAAGCCTTTGCTTTAATACAGCCGGGTCAACCGCCCGGCCCCAGTCAAAATTAATACTTTCAACCTCAGCCCCGCGCGTCCGGGCTATTTTTGCCCATCTTTCGCTGAAGTTCCCCATAACAAGGCTCAAAACCTTATCCCCGGGGTTGACCAGGTTAAATATAGCTGCTTCCATGGCTCCCGTACCGCTTGAAGTATATACAAAAACGTCTTCTTCTGTCCGGAAAAGCCATTTTAAGTCCCGGTAAACCTCCTGCATTATTGCGGAGAATTCCGGGCTCCTGTGCCCCGGGGGGTGTTTTGCCATAGCCAGCAGCGCTCTTTCAGGTACCGGCGTAGGACCTGGTATCATTAAAAACTGTTTGTCTTTCATGGTTTAGCTCTCCTTTATTATTTGCCGGGCATAAATAATTTTAACACTAAAAGTCCTGCAGGGTGGGCAAAAAATTAAAACCTTTCAAGCCGATTTTATTTTCTCTTCAATAGCTTCCTTGGCCAGGGCGTTAAGGCTTTTATACCCGTGAAGTTCCGCAAAAAGAGCTGCTTCCTTATGGAGCTTTCCTCCAATTCTTACATTAAAAGAACCTTTGAACGGCTTATCAGGCTTTCTGCCTATTCTTTTACAAGTTTCTAAATAATCATCCACCATATAATGAAAACCTTCAAGCAATTCCTTAACAGTCTCGCCTTCAAAAGTAACTAAGTCATTTATAAACAATATTTGGCCATGGAAAACCCGGTCTTCCTGCGAAAATTCAACAGAGCCGTGGTATCCTTTGTATTCAATTGTGCTGGTCATAAACACTCTCCTTTTTATTAATTTTTCTATTTTTGCCATTTTGCTTGCGACTGTTTTATGGGTACAACATTAATTTAGCATATTTTCAGGCGAAATGTAACTATTTTAATAGTGCAGCAGCAGGCCCTTCCTTTTTCCCTGAAAATAGTTTACAATAGAAGAAATTGGAGTTGATAAAACAGGAGTAAATAATGTCTAATGAGCTTAAAGATTATAAAAACAAATGGGGGGGGTAAATAAAGAGAAGGAGCTTTTAAAAAAGAAGCAAAGCTCCTTTTTTAACGCTCCCGCTTCGCAGGGCTTCACCCTGGCAGAGGTGCTGGTTACGCTGGCCGTGATAGGGGTCGTTATGAGTCTGACCATACCGGCGCTTATGAAAAGTCATCAAAACGCTGAAATTGTTTCTAAAGTAAAAAAATACCAGTCTGTTTTCTCACAGGCAATCATGAACTATT
>JANQGS010000224.1 GCA_028277195.1 Candidatus Gastranaerophilales bacterium | reverse complement strand
AATCAATAAGATTGGTATTTTCAGAAACTCCATATTCAGGCATGTCCTCCGGTAAGCCCTTTTTTCCGAATATATTCACAAATTCCTGCTCCGCATTATCGGCTTCTTGCTCGGAATAGTATTCAGCCACAATGGTTTTAGCCAGTTTCATCTTTGCGTCCCGTGGATTGCCGTGGATTTCTGTTATTTCTGTATCTGTTAATAACTCATAATACCTTAATATAAGTTCATCAGGTATTGACATAACCTTACCCAGCATATCCTGAGGGGAATCTGTCAGGCTAATGCAATGGTCAGGATAGGATTTTGACATTTTTACCACCCCGTCAGTCCCCTCAAGCAGGGGTAAAAGCATAACCATTTGCGGGTCTTTATTGCCGTAAGCCTGCTGTATATCACGGCCCAGGAGTACATTAAAACGCTGGTCAGTGCCCCCCAGCTCAATATCAGCGTCTACAACAACCGAATCATATGCCTGCATTAGCGGGTAAAAGAATTCATGCACTGATATGGGCTTGCCTTCCGAGTATCGTTTTGAAAAATCATCACGCACCAGCATCTGTGCGACTGTTACGTTAGATGAGAGCCTTAAAAGGTCAGCCAGCCTCATTTTATGCAGCCAGTCAGCATTATTAACAACCTCAGCGCCTGATATATCAACGACTTTCCCCATTTGCCCGAGATAGGTTTTCGCGTTTTCGTCTACTTCTTCTTTTGCAAGGCTCGGCCTGGTTTCGGATTTGCCGGACGGGTCGCCTATCATGGCGGTTGCAGCCCCTATAATCAGCACTGTATGATGCCCGGCTTTCTGGAATTGCCTTAGCTTTCGCATAACAACCGTATGTCCCAGGTGCAAATCCGGCCTGGTCGGGTCGAGGCCCAGTTTTACCCTGAGGGGTTTACCCTGTTCTTCTGATTTTTTGAGCTTTTTAGCGAGCTCCCCAACCCCGCCCGGCAGCACCTCCGCGCCCCGGGACAGGAATTGTGCCTGTTTTATGTATTTTTCTTCCATTGAATTGCTCCATTATTAATTTCAGTCAAACAGGTCTGAATGCGAGCCTGTTCTAAAAAGCCGTAGTTTATTATTTTCAAGGTCAATAGAATAAATTAACAACCAGTCAGGCTCTATATGGCACTCTCGACAACCTATATAGTTGCCTGTTAAATTATGGTCTCTATTTTTATCCGGTAATTTTTCTAATACCCTCAATTTTTCAATTATATAAGATAGTTTTTCCAGATTTTTTCTGCGTTTTTTTACTATTTTGTATTCTTTTTTGAACTTAGTTGTATAAATAATTTCCAGCATCATTTCTCCAACTGCTCAAAAAGCTCTTTAGTATCCTTCGCATAATGAATATTTTTACCCTTTAATGCATCATCAATAACTTTCCTTGTTTCCCTGTTAGGAATTTTTGGAATTTTAACATCAAAAGGAATTCCCTGCTCCATTTCGATTTGCCTGAAATACATACTTATTGCTTCGGAGGGGCTAAGGCCGAGCTTTTCAAGGATTTCCTTAACGGATTTTTTTAACTCCGGTGCTATCCTTACTCTTAATACATCTGTTTTTGCGGTCATAATTCATCTCCTTTTGTTTTAACACAATTGTAGCACCTTTGTGTTATTGTTTCAACCCATGAATCGGCGGTGACTGAATATACAGGGGTTTAAGCCTGGCCCAGGCGCACCCGGGCGCCTGGTTTTTTACGGTCAATTTTAACAAAAACTCGCCAAAACCGGCGTCGCACTCCTCAAAATTTACGCAATTACCGACTTTTTTCACCGTCCTGGCATCGCAAACAGTAAAATAATCCCCTTCCCGAACCATGGCAAGGGCTTTTTCATACTCCATGACACATGGCTCGAGAACGGGTTCGGCGTTTTTATTGTAAATTCCGGCGTATGCCATGCCCCGCCTGGCGTCCATCAGGCAAAAAGCGTTTTTCCCGGTATTGTTAAGCATTGAGTATATCTGCATTGACGGTACGCCCACAGCCGGGATGCCAAGCTGCTGGGCAATTACCCTGGCAACCGTAACAGACGCGCGTAAGCCCGTAAAGCTGCCCGGGCCTATATT
>JANQGS010000240.1 GCA_028277195.1 Candidatus Gastranaerophilales bacterium | reverse complement strand
CAAGGGGGACCTGGATTTCAAGCGGGGATGTTTTCCATGTGAAACTTGAGGAAAACAATAATTTCCTGCCTGATTTAAACGCAATTCCCGAGGAAATTGCCCAAAAGGCAAAGATATTTTTTGTTAATTACCCCAATAACCCCACCGCAGGTATTGCAACAAGGGAGTTTTTCACAGAACTCGCGGATTTTTGCAAAAAGCATAACATCCTGCTCTGCAGTGACCTTGCCTATTCAGAAATTGTTTTTGAGGGATACAAGCCCCCGAGCGTGTTTGAGGTGGAAGGGGCAAAGGATATAGCGATTGAGTTTTATTCATTCTCAAAATCGTACAATATGGCAGGATGGAGAATAGGATTTGCCGTTGGGAACAGGGAATTTATAAAAAACCTTTACGCGATGAAGACAAATATTGATTACGGAACGAGCTCAATAATCCAGGATGCGGCAATCGCCGCGCTAAAGATGCCTGAAAACCTCTGCTGCGACATACCGGGCACTTACCAGAGAAGGCGTGATTTTATGGTGGAGGGTTATAAAAAACTCGGCTGGGACGTTAAAAAAACCCGCGCGACAATGTATTTGTGGCTGAGAGTCCCGCAAGGATGGGATTCAAAAGCCTGGTGCAGGATGGTGCTGGATAAGACCGGGGTTGTGTTTACACCGGGTATAGCATTTGGAAGCCATAGCGATAATTATTTCCGGGCATCGCTGGTGGCACCGGATGAAAAACTTATGCAGGCATTGGACAGGCTGGAAAAAGCAGGAATTAAGTATTCCGGATAATACCTTGTTTAGTAACTACTGTTCTGTTAAGTTAATTTTGTCCGGTGTCACCCCGGGCTTGACCCGGGGTCTCATGAGATTCCGGGTCAAGCCCGGAATGACAAAATTAACTTAACTATGTACTACTTGTATCCTGGGAATTTTCACCTGTAATGCTAAATAAACTAAAAAGTGTATTAACAATTTTTTTTGTAAAATAGTATAATTTTAGTGGAACTAAAGTGCAAATTTT
The DNA here is from genome assembly GCA_028277195.1 of Candidatus Gastranaerophilales bacterium. Taxonomy (GTDB): domain Bacteria; phylum Cyanobacteriota; class Vampirovibrionia; order Gastranaerophilales; family UBA9971; genus JANQGS01. The sequence goes on along the minus strand of JANQGS010000240.1, from coordinate 1,040 downwards.
TAAAATTTTAAAGTGTGTATTAAATGATAGGACAAAAAACCCACGAAGTAACAGTTGACATCGTTATTTTTACAATAAGAAACGGTAGTCTCGAAGTTCTTCTCGTGCAAAGAGGCCATGAGCCTTTTAAAGACAGGTGGGCAATTCCCGGGGGATTTATAAGGTTATCAGAAAACCTTGAAGAGGCGGCAAAAAGAGTCCTTTACGAAAAGACAAATGTAAAAGATGTTTACCTGGAACAGATTTATACTTTTGGAGAACCTCACAGGTATCCCGGCGCAAGGGTTATAACAGTTAGCTATGTTGCCCTTATAAGGTCTGATGACCTGGTTTTTGGGTCGGCGGAGGGCTTGAACATCAGGCAAATCAACTGGCATCCGGTTTATGACCTTCCGAACCTTGCTTTTGACCACAGGTCAATTCTCTCTTACGCACTGAAAAGATTAAGGGCAAGACTGGAATATACGCCCATAGCATTCCAGCTATTGCCTAAAAAGTTTACCCTGACTGAACTTCAAAGGACTTACGAGTCTATTTTAAACCAGGAGCTAGATAAAAGGAATTTCAGGAAAAAAATAGTTTCACTCGGCATACTAAAAGAGCATGATGAATACACAAAAGAATCCTCAAAGCGGCCTGCCAGGCTTTACAGTTTTCACGAGCACTCCATCGAAGGCAGGAAAGGACTTATGTCAGCCCAGTAGGGGAAATATTACAAAACATTAAATTTATTTTTAAAAAAGGCAATTTTTTTTTTCAGGGGTGTATATATATGTGTGTAAGTAGAGTAATTAAAAGGAGAAAGAAAATGCAAGTAAGTAGTGTAATGCCGAGTTTTGGTATGAGTGCAAAGGCAGTACAACCTGTTGTTGATGAAGGCAAAAAACAATTTAATAGATTAGATGGAATACTTTCAGCGAGGAACCAAAGAAGTGACAGTTTTTCTCGCTCAGCAGAAGGCGAAGGAGCCCCAAGAAGTGCATTAAATTTGACTATTGAGGAAATAATTGAGGCAACTAATAGGGTACAGCCAGGTGGGC
>JANQGS010000227.1 GCA_028277195.1 Candidatus Gastranaerophilales bacterium | reverse complement strand
ATCATTAACTTTTGTTAAAAAAGCCTGCTTATAGCGGGCATGACCTTTTCCATGATTTGTTAAAAAAAGTAAAGTTGAATTTAAAAAAGTTGTTTCATGCATGTGCCCTGTTATTGAACATGATGGAAGGTTGCAATCTGAAAAGGCATCCATGTTGCGGGAAATGCCAATCCCTGAATTAAAGTAACCGCCTGCTTTATCATGAGCGAAATTTTTCAGGTTTTTTTTGGATTAAAAAAGGTTTTTAGTATTATTATGTATAGATATTTGTGGAGGATAGGTAAAAAACGCACATGAAAAACCTGCTAACCAGTACCAATAATAAAAATAATGAAAATAAAAAAACAGCAAAAAAACTTTATAACCTCAGGGCGGAAAAACTCTTAAGGGCAGCCAATGACTGCTTTGTGTACCTTAAAGACTATGAAATGGCGCTCACGCAACTGGAGGAGACGATTAAACTTGACCCCGGAAACCCAAAAGCATATATTTTAAAAGGAACGATTTTCTTTTGCCTGGACGAGTTGCAAACAGCGCTTGAGTGCTTTGAAAAAGCCCTTGAAACAGACCCTTTTTCCGTAGAGGCCCATAGCTTAAAAGCAAATGTTCTCGATATTAACGGCAACTTAAAAGAAGCGCTCGACTCCTGCGATAAGGCGTTTATTAACGTGACCGAAAAAAGCTGCGAGCTTTTAACTTCCCTGTATGACCAGAAAATAGCCATTTTAATAAGGTCCAAAAAATACCGGGAAGCCAGGGAAACGCTAAGACAATGCTATAACTACCTTAAAGAGGAGGATAGTTTATACCTTTCTTCCTGCTACAGTGAAATGATTGACTCCCTGCATAAAAAAAGGGAAAGAAAGAGGCAATTAGCCTCAGAAAGACTGAGACTGGTAGTCCATAGTTCCTAAAATCTCACTATGTGCCCTGTTTAAGAGTACTTTTATTAAGGTACTCTTTATTTATTTCCCGCGCAAATCTTTCCCAGAACTGCCGGGTGTTTTGCGCCTGTGCAGGACGGGACATTGTTTGGGATGCGGTAATAAGTTGCGTAAGCAAGCAGGGCAAAAGCTATAGCCTCCTTGAACTTTCCGGGTATGCCAAAGTCCTCGTGCTTCAAGACCTTTAGCCCCTTTTCCTTTAACAGTCCCATCAATACAGGGTTGCAAGCCCCGCCACCGCCCACTACCACTTCATCTATGCCTGTTACGGGAAAGACAAAATCCCTGTAAGCATTAAAAATAGTTTTTGCTGTCAGTTCGGTAACTGTCTTCATGACATCAAAGGGGTTTTCAGGTGCAAATTCAAGGTTTTTGTCCATGTAAAACGTGCTGAATAACTCCCTTCCCGTGGATTTAGGCGGGGGGTTTTCGTAGTATCCTTCTTTTAACAGGATATTTAACCAGTTTTTGTCAACCCTTCCCTTTGCTGCGAGCTGGCCGTCTTTGTCATATTCCCGGTTAAAAAATTTTTTTGCGCAATAGTCGATAATAACGTTTCCCGGCCCTGTATCAAACGCAAAACTGTCTATTCCCGGCCCTACGACAGTGACATTTGCCATGCCGCCTATGTTTTGTATGGCACGTGTTTTATCATCCTTCTTAAATAAAATCTCGTCGGCAAAGCACACTAAAGGAGCTCCCTGCCCGTTTGCGGCTATGTCTGCCGTCCTGAAATCGCATATTGTTGTAACGCCGGTTTTTTCTGCTATTACAGCTCCCTCCCCTATTTGCAGTGAGTGCTTGCCGCTTTCATGCCACACTGTCTGGCCGTGAGAGCCGATAATATCCGGTTTAATGCCGGTTTTCCTTATAATTTTCCCTGCTGCTTCGGCAAACCACTCGCCTGCTATGAAATTCATCCGGCTTATTTCTTCAACACCAGTGCGGTTTTGAAATATTTTAAAAAGGGCGTTTTTAATATCGTCAGTATATGGATAAACTATTCCGTCAATAAAGGAAAATGAAAAATCCGGCAATACCCTTATAATGCATGCGTCAATGCCGTCGGTTGAAGTACCTGACATAAGCCCGAGCACGTATTTTGCTTCCATTGGCTTATTCTTCCAGGAACTTTTCTACTACGCCTGATTCTTCTCTTTCGGATTTTTCCAGCAAAATATATGTTATATAAGCGCCGAGCGCTATTGATTTTGGGTCAAGCCCTGTTTTTTGCGAAGATTCTATTATTGCCGCATTAACCTCGGGATTTTCCTCTTTCAGGTAGTGCACCATTTTTTTCCTCCATTCTCCTACATCCTGCAGGGCCTCCTGGAGGGTTTCTTCCCGGGTTTCTTCTGTTATAAAAGGAAGCAATTTAAATTACACCTCTAATTATAAAAATACGTTCAATTTTAATAGTAATAGTATATAAAATTCTTGTCAAAATTTTAAACAAAGGCAACAGTTCAGGCTATTATTCGCAAAAAATTTTATCAAAATATCCCACCCTCCCGCCCTCAGTGGATTGGGCGGCTGCGCCGCCCAAAT
>JANQGS010000220.1 GCA_028277195.1 Candidatus Gastranaerophilales bacterium | reverse complement strand
ATTTTGCCTCTATTTCAAATTCATACAGCTCTTTTTCGTCTTTGTATTCCAGGGTTTTAATCTCCGCGTCAGCCAGAAGCGAATTTTTATCTTCGTTTATGTTGAGGATAAAAAAGGAAACTGCGGTGAGGGGCTTATTTTCTGCTGATACTATGCCTGAAATAACCATTTTATCGGTAATTTTCCCGGAGGAAAGTTTTTGTATATCAGTAACAATGATTTTTTTAGGCACTTTTTGTGAGAGTTCAGTTAAAATTAAGCTCCAGGGAATAAACAGGTTATTAATTTGTTTTTTTGCCCTGAGCTTCAGCTCCGCCATTTTTCTTTTGTTTTCCAGGTCTTTTGTGTAGGCGGAGAGGACGGCCTCACGGTTTTTAAGCTCAGTCAATTCTGTTGTCAGTTTTTCCAGGGAGACTTTTGAGCTTTTAGCGAGGTTTTCCGCCACAAGCCAGACCCCAAAGCTGGCGGACAGCACAACAAAAGTGGCTATGACAAAGATTATGACAAAAAACTTTGTCCCGGAATCCAGCGAGTCCTTTTTTATTTCGAACCTGCCGGATTTTACGGTTTTTTTAAATTCACCTATCAAGTTTATGTTTATGGTTTTCAATTTTCCAGTCCCTTAAGAGCTAAACCTATACTAGTTGAAAACATGGGGTTAAATACGATGGTTTCTGTTCTCAGCCTGCCTGAGACATATTTGTCTATATTTTTTATGCAAGCGCCGCTTCCGCTTATTATTACTTTTTCAATATTTTCAGGCTCAGGGGATTCCGAGTTGAAAAATTCCATGGTTTTTTGTATTTCCCCTGAAATATTGCTATAGATTGACTTTGCGGCATTTGCCGCCTGGTTAAGTTCAGGGCTGTCGCTCATTTCCGTCCCGGGAACGATTAAAGCTACTTCAGGCATTAAATCTATTACTTCTTCATATTTTTTATGTATGTTGTTAACTATGCTTTCAACAATATTTTTCCTGCCAATTTCCACGTTATATGAAAAAACAGGCATGCCGTCCCGGATAACGCTTATATCAGTATTTTCATAACCTATAAGCACAGAAACATATACTTTTTGAGGTTCATTTACGAGTCCCTCCCGGGCAAATGCCCTTATTGCGGCAAAGGAGGAAATATCGAGTATATCAACGCCCAGACCCGCATCAATTACCGGCTCAATATATTCTTTCGCAATAGCCTTAGAAATAGCGCAGAGTATAACGTCAACCTTTTTTCCCGTTTCATCCTGTCTTCTGGTATTTTCAAGGATTTGGAAGTCAACATTAAGCTCTTTTATGGTCAGGGGAAGGTATTTAGAGGCTTCCTGCGGGGCAATGGCCTTTAATTCCTCATATGGAAGGTCCGGGAGGGTTATTCTCTTTATAAAGACCGTGCTGCCTGGCACTGAGAGTCCCACATTCAGGCTATCGGGCCTGCATTCGTTTAACATTTGCTTTAGTGTTTCCGGGATTGCATTTGCTTTTTCAAGCGGTCTATAAATCTGGTTTTTAACGCATGCCGCATTATTTTCCATTGCCACCAGCGCCAGGGTAATCCCTTCCGGGGAAATATCCAGCCCTATGCGGCTTTTTGGCCTTTCTTTAAATAAACTCAACATTATCAGCTCTTACCCTTAACACTTTATGCTTCTTATTTTCCATAATACACATGTTTTTAAAAAAATATAAGTATCTGAAAACAGGAAATTAGTTTTTGAAAATCAAAAACCGGCTTTCTGACTGGTTTCCAGGCAAAAAAATTTATATTTACATTTTGCAATATTCAAAACAGGTTTTGGTTTTTAGAAAGTCAAAAATGTTAACTTAATTATTCAGTTAAAAAGCCATATCTATCATAGCAATCAATAGTAAAAATCCCGTAATTTCCATTTATCTCGCCTTTTGTTAAACCCTCTCACTTTTATTATAACGCAAATTTTTCAAAATATTCCCGGCTTTTAAATTTAAAAACCCCCACTAACCGAATTTTTATCGGCCAGTAAGGGCTTTACTCCTTTTCAGACTTTGTAAAAGATGGGGGCTTACAGAAGTGATTCCAGGATTGCTGCGTTCTTTGATGCTGCTGCGGTTGACCTGATATGTCTTCTGTTTACATAAACCCTGAGCGCCTCTCTAATAAGTTCACTTCTTGAGCGCTGCTCTTTGTCCGCTACTTCGTCGATTTCGTTAAGAAATCCGTCAGGCATTGAAATTAACACTCTTGCCATAAAATACTCCTCCTAAAGATTCTCTCTACTAATATTTTTATCTGTGTACCTCATTATATTTATCAGTACCTCCATATATATAAAAAGCTAATAAATTCTTAAATTTCACGCTGTTGTATATTTCGTTACAAAAATTAATATATTTGTTATATACTCAATCGATAAAACGAACACCTTTTAGCTTTTTACAACGTTATATAATTTATGCTCTATATATATAAAAAATATATATAATATAAAATTGCCCTAAAAATAAATAACATTTGTTAAAAGTTTACATTGGTATACAATTAACACATTGTTCGGATATAATTAAATTATTATTCGAAAAAAATCAGGTGGTAAAATGACAAAAGTAAAAACAGAAATAAAAACACTTACAGGCGCGCAAATTTTCGTTGAATGCCTCAAAGCCCAGGGGATTACTGATATATTCGGTTATCCCGGAGGGGTAATACTTCATATTTACGATGAATTATACAACTGTAAGGATATAAACCATTACCTTGTAAGGCATGAGCAGGGAGCAGTGCACGCAGCGGAGGGTTATTCGAGGGTAACAGGCAAACCCGGCGTTGCGCTGGTAACATCAGGCCCCGGGGCCTGCAACACAATTACCGGGCTTGCCAACGCTTATTATGACGGCTACCCGATAGTGGTGTTTACCGGGCAGGTCGCCTCTTCCCTCATAGGCAATGACGCGTTCCAGGAAGCTGACATTGTAGGCATAACAATGCCCTGCTGCAAGCATAACTATCTTGTGAAAGACACAAAGGACCTGGCAGGCATAATAAAAGAGGCTTTTCACATAGCAACTACCGGGAAACCAGGGCCTGTTGTTATTGACATGCCAAAAGACGTCCTGACCGGGAAGGCGGAGTTTATATACCCGGAAAAAGTAAGCCTGCCGGGTTATAACCCGAATTATAACGGGCACCCGCTCCAGATAGCAAAAGCCATGAACCTTCTGTACAAGGCAGAAAGACCATTAGTGCTGTGCGGGGGAGGAGTTATCTCCTCAGGAGCTAACGAGGAATTAATAAAACTTGTAAAAGAACTCAATATCCCGGTTGCAAATACCCTTATGGGTACAGGAGGATTCCCCGGCACTGATGAGCACTCGCTGGGGCTGGTCGGAATGCATGGAAACTATTGGGCGAATATGGCAACAGCAAATTGTGACGTTTTATTTGCCGTAGGCGCGAGATTTAGCGACAGGGTAACCGGAAAACTAAGCAAGTTTTGCAATGACGCAAAAATTATCCATACAGACATAGACCCCTGCTCCATCAGCAAGAACGTACCTGTTGACGTTCCTATAGTAGGGGATGCAAAGCGTGTGCTGGCTGATATGCTAAATATTGTCAACCCTGAGGAAATCCTGAAAAATTCCGCTAAGAAAACAGAATGGCTCGAACAGATAAATAAATGGAAAAACAGGAAAGTAAAAACCGTAAAAACCGAAAAAATGAACCCGCAAAGCGTAATCCGGCGTATTTATGAGCTTACAAAGGATAAAGACCCGGTAATATGCACCGAAGTAGGCCAGCACCAGATGTGGACAGGCCTTATATATAAATTTAATAACCCGAGGAGGTTTGTAACCTCAGGCGGGCTGGGAACTATGGGGTTTGGATTTCCCGCGGCGGTCGGCGCAAAGGTTGGGTGCCCGGATAAACCCGTTATAAACATAGCCGGTGACGGCAGCATCCAGATGAACATTCAGGAATTAGGAACATGTGCCCAGAACAACATAGCTGTTAAGGTTTTCATAATTAACAACGGCTACCTCGGGATGGTTCGCCAGTGGCAGGAAAAGCTGTTTAACAGGCACTATTCACACACTCCAATAGAAAGCCCGGATTATGTAAAGCTGGCTGAGGCTTACGGAGCTACAGGCATTAGGGTTGCCAGGGAGGAAGAGGTTGATGCCGCAATAACCAGGGCGCTCGAGACTGACGGGCCGGTCATAGTTGATTTTATAGTTGACTCACTGGAGGCGGTATTCCCCTGGGTACTTGCAGGAGAGCCTATCTGCAACGTGCTTATGGGTAAGGAGGGCTGTGAAGACTTGCAGGGAGAATACTCTTAATATATATCTGTAGTCAGGTTAAAGTGAACCCTCACATCCTGCGCGTCATATTCTACATTATCAGAACCGCGCTTGCGGTGGGCCAGGGGTATCCCCATATATACATTGAAATTAAGGCTCTTAAAAAGATTTATATTGAGCCCGGTGCCGACACTGCATAATAAATTGGTGAATACGGTATTTTTAGCCCTGTGTATTTCGTCCACATAACCAAAATCCACAAAATTTGCCCATTTTACGTGGTCATCTATGAATTTCAGCTTTTCAGGCAGGACTTTTTTAAAGAAAGGAATGGGAGTCCTGAGCTCAGCCGAGGAAACCACGCCCCAGTCACCCAGCAGGAAGCCCTCTTCAAAGCCCCTGACCGTTCCTATACCGCCTAATTGCATCTGCTCAGAAGCTAAAAGCCTTCTTGTGGCCCACTGACCCGATACCCTAACTATGCCATAGGAACGCCAGGGAAGCATCTGAATCCTTGTAACCCCTGTTTCCATCTTAACAAACTTGTTAGTGCCGACTCTTTTATGGGCTTCACCTGTTAAGAAGTTACCGGTTCTCGCGCCAAGGAGGGGAACTCCGGTACTAACAAGGGTATTGGCATACCAGCGCCCGCGTGTGTCGTCTTTGACCGCGCTTAAACCGGTTCTTAAAACCCTTGTATTATATTTTGAGAGTATTAAATCAGCATTTTTCTGCTTGGTTTCCGCATCCCGCATATCAAAGCCAATATGCCCGTATAATTTAAAGTCATAATTTTTTATAAACGGCCTGATTATGCTTAATGAGTAAAAATTCGATGCACCGTTAATATCAGCGGCCCTGAGAACGGGGTCAGGCCCTTTAATCTTGATGTGGGAATATGAATAGTCGAAATTTAGCCTTGTTCCCTTTGTGCCGATAGGAATGCTGTAACCGCCGTTAGCGCCTACAGTGCCGCTTGCGAGAGCAGTTCCGCCGTACAACCTGTCCCCATAGCCTGTAAGGTTATCATTGGAAAGGGTAAAAAGCGCCCTCTGCTTACCGATGAGCTCCCGGCCCTGGTTATCCCAGCTCACCCCGAAATCAAGGGGCAGGGAGTCGTCTATTTCCAGGATAAGTTCGGTGAACTCAGGGTCTTCGCCTTCCTCTATGGTTATGCGTCCTTCCAGGTGTTCAGTTTGGTTTATTTCCTGGAGTGAGCCGCGCAGTGTTCTTACGTTTAAAATTTTATCCTCCTCAAGGTTATTTGATTTGAGGATATTTTTCTTTAAATACCTGGTTTTATACCATTTATTACCTTTTACCAGGATATTGCCTACTTTACCCTCGAGAATCTCGATTTTTGCCACGCCCCCGGTTATCTTCTGGGGAGGGAGGTATGCCATTGAGGTTAAATAGCCTTTTTCCTGGTAAACATCCGTTACCTTTTTCGTTATGGAGAGCAGGTCCTCAACCGTAATTTTTTCCCCTATATAAGGGTCTACAACTTGCTGCAATTTATCGGTTTTTACCGCTGTATTGCCTGTAAACTCAATTTTTTTCAGGGTAAATTCAGGAGAGGTCTTTTTTTCCTTTATATCTTTTTTTAACAAACCGTCAAAATCAGGAACAGCATCCTTTTTTTCCTTTTTCTTTTTAACCTTTTCTTTTCTCTTTAATTCTTCCAGCCTTGTGGCGTCAATCCTTCCGGGGTCAGACTTCAGCACTTCCTGGGTCTGTATTTCCGTTATGGCGAGTGCGGGAACAT
>JANQGS010000087.1 GCA_028277195.1 Candidatus Gastranaerophilales bacterium | reverse complement strand
AATGATGAAGAAATTTTTGAGCTTGCTGGTTATTACCGCTTTGTCCATTGGTATTGTAAATTCCGCAAAAGCAGCTGTTTTAGGGTTTGATACCCTTTCAAACACGGAAATTTATGACGGGTACGGCGGGCTGAACTGGGAAAATATGTGGGCCTACGGTGGCGGCATGCAGGGTACAGGCTATTGGAACGGCGTGGTTTCCCCTACGAAAATCGCTTATAACCGCTCCGGACAGGTTGCTAATATTACAAGCAGCACACCTTTTAATTTCAACGGCGCACATTTAACAGCGGCATGGGACGAGCCTTTAAATGTTAAAATAGAAGGATTTCTCGGAAACTCCCTTAATTTCACAAAAACAGTCGTTGTAAATGACAGTGCTCCAACCTGGGTTGATTTTAACTTTGCCAATGTTGACAAACTCAGGATTGACACCTGGACCGCTACAAAAACAGAAGGGTTTACCCAGGTGGTTATAGATGATTTTGACTTTACCCCCGTGCCTGAGCCAACTACAATGCTGTTGGGCCTGGCGGGAATTGGCGGTATCTTTGCCGTAAGAAGAAAAAAAGTTTGTTAATTTTTGAAAAAATGCTAAAATTTTATTAACGGTGAGCATTGCTCACCGTTTTTATTGACTTTTATTAGAGGTAATTACAAACAATGGCGGGACATTCAAAATGGGCTAACATAAAACACCGCAAAGCCAGGGTAGATGCCCAAAAAGGAGCTGCATTCGCTAAATTTTCCAGGGAAATAACAATAGCAGCTAAAGAAGGAGGAGCTGACCCGACAGCCAACTTCAGGCTAAGAACAGCCATTGACAGGGCGAAAGCAGCAGGATTGCCCAATGACAATATAAACAGGTCAATAGAAAAAGCAACCGGCGGCAATGACGCCGAAAATTTTGAATCAGTCGTGTATGAAGGCTATGGCCCGGGCGGGGTTGCCATAATTATAGAAGCCCTTACAGATAACAGGAACAGGACAGCAGGAGACATAAGAAGCTATTTTAATAAATATAACGGCAATCTCGGCGAAACAGGCTGCGTAAACTGGATGTTCCGGGAAGAGGGTATTGTATCAATAACAAAAAACAACACTGACCGGGATGAATTGTTTGAGCATGCCATAAATGCCGGGGCTGAGGATTTTATTACAGATGATGAAGAGTATTTTAAAATAATTACCCTGCCGGAAAACCTGCAAACTGTAGCAGAAACACTGGAAAAGGCCGGCTTTAAGCTGGAAAGCGCCGAAATAACAAGGTCTGCGGAAAATACAATAAATATTGAAGATGCCCCAATCGCAAAAACCCTCCTGAAACTGCTTGATAGCATTGAAAATCATGATGATGTGCAACAGGTATATGCAAATTTTGAAATAGATGATACATTAATAGAGGGGCTGGAATAAAATTAAATATTTATGTAAATAGCCTTAATTATTTATTTGTGATATATTAAAATATAATTATTGTAAATTTCAATTAAAAAATTATTCAAGGAATATTTAATTGCGCGAGGAAAAAAGGGGCTGAATTGAGGAATGTATAATAACAAATGTACAAAATGCGGCGCAGAGTTTGAGACAAAGAATCCAAAAAGAGTTATATGCCCGGGGTGTCTATATCCAGACAAAAAAGACCTGGCCTTAAATTCTTATAACAACGCTCTTAAGCAGCCGAGTCCTGAAACTCAACAAACAGGTCAGGATAAGGAAGATAAAAACATAAGGCAAAAGTCACCCGGCTATTACGTTGTAAAAGACACGGAGGGCCAGCAGCAGGATAACAGGAGACCCGGGCCTTACAGGCAAAACAGGCCGCCGTCCGGGGGACACAGCAGCGGAGGATTTAGAAGGCCGCAGCAGCAATATGACCGGCAAAGACAGGGCAACAGCGGGTTTAGAAGACCCTATGACCAGCAAAGAAAGCCCTATCAAAGGGATAACAGGGGACCAAGAAGGCCGGCCCCCTCAAATAAAAAACTGCTCATAAGCAGGGAGCAGGTAGCTGAAATAGAAACACTTTACAGAGCAATGCTGCCATTGCCTAACCCTGACTGCCATGAAGTTATCGGGGAAAAAATAGGGCTTGAGGCTAATAAGGTTTTCTTTGGCATAAACCTTGTAAGGCAAAAAATGAAACTGCCAAAGTTGCCCTACCCGAAGAGAAAACTGGCGCTCTCGTCTGACCAGCTAATGGCAATTAAAAACCTGTACACACCTTTGCTCCCATTGCCTCCTATAGGTTGTCATAAATTCCTGGCAAAACAGCTCAAAATGGATGAATGGAGAGTGCACGTAGGCATCGGGATAATAAGAAAACAAATGAACATGCCAAGGTGGAACACCGAGCGTGAGGATGCCCCGGCTGAGTTTAAGGAACAGGCGCAAAAGGAAAAACCGGAATAGCGCAAAGCAAGTTTGATGGCATTTCCCAAGGGTTTTAGCGCGTCAGGCAGTGAGTCCTAATAGTTCACCGCCCCGTCCCTGAGAACCCTTGCCGTGCATCCGCCACCTCCGCCGGGGTCAGTATTGCCTCCACCGGTATCACCAGGGTCACAATCA